>JBAVYF010000162.1:0-9009 GCA_049698655.1 Occallatibacter sp.
CGTACTCCCACGGGCGACGTCATCACCGACTACTCGTCCGACTCCAGCCAGATCCTGGACCCGCGCGTGGCCTACCTTATCACCAGTCTGATGGAGAACGTGCTCCGGGGTGAAGGGACCGGCGCAGGGGTGCGCAACATGGGATTCACAGCCCCCGCAGCGGGCAAAACCGGAACCAGCCACGACGCCTGGTTTGCCGGCTTCACTTCTAACCTGCTATGCATCGTTTGGGTTGGCAACGACGACTACACCGACGTGAAGATCGAAGGCGCCCATGCCGCCGCGCCCATCTGGGCCGAGTTCATGAAGCGGGCGATCGCGCTACCGCAGTACTCCGACACCAACCAATTCACGCCACCCGATGGCGTCGAGGTTGTCGCCATCGACAAGGTCAGCAACCTGCTCAGCGACGCCGCCTGCCCGGACAGCTTTAATGCGGCCTTCCTTGACGGCACCGCGCCCACGGAGACCTGCGACCACCCGGCCGATCACCGCAACCTGCTGCAAAAGATCTTCGGAATGGGCAAGAACGGGAATTAGCGGTTACCAGCGCGGCCTCGAGCCGGCCTCATGGTACTTACAGAACTCCGAAAAATGTTCTATAGTTTCGAGTGCCATGAATTTCAGGCTTTGTTCGACCCTTCCGTCCATGTTCGACGCTGCCGGCCGGTACGCTGAAGCAGGGAGGATTTCGCCGGAAATTTCGGTGCAGGTGTAAATATTTCTGCGATTTACGCAACTTTCGATTCCTGACCGGGTCGAAATGTTGGAACATTCCAGGCACGAACAGTTGTCCGGAGGTGAAAGATGAAGAATTCTACGCACGTGAGCAGGATCTTGATCCGGGTTTCAGTTCTGTTGTCGATTCCCGCGATGACAGTGGCACTTGCCGCACAATACAAACCCCCACCGCCTCCACCGTCGCGGCCCTCCTATACGCCTCCGCCGTCGCGGCCCTCCTATACGCCTCCGCCATCGCGGCCCTCCTATACGCCTCCTCCGTCGCGGCCCTCCTATACGCCGCCGCCGTCGCGGCCCTCCTATACACCGCCGCCGTCGCAGCCGTCCTACAACCCGTCACCGTCGCGGCCTTATAGCCCGCCGGCACAGGGCGGCGGCAGTGGCGCCAGGACTGTGAATCCGAGTCCATCGGCCCCGGCACACAGCTATACGCCAGGTGCGCCGTCGGGCCGGAGTACACCAAGCCCGCAGTCCTCTTCGGGTTCGGGCGTTACAACCTACACCCCGCACGTCTATACCCCTGGTGTCTATCCGAAGGGAGAGCCGGGGGCTCCGCACTCATCCGGCGGTACCACTGTCAGCGGAGAAGGAGTGAGGAACTCGAATGGAGTGACCACTTACTCCCCCCACACCTCGACCGGGACGAGCTATACCCCGACAACTCCAACTGCTCCGCGCACCAACACCTACACTCCAGCGGCCCCAGCCGCTACACGCGGCAACTCTTACACCCCGGCTACCCCAGCCACTGTTGGCGGCAACACCTATGCCCCACGGAACTCTTCGCCGCGAACCACCGCCGGTAGCGGCACTCATGCCGTCTACAACGTGCCAGAGTCCGCGGGAGCCGGAAAGCCCGGCTCAGGCAACTCCACGCTTACAGCGGCTGGATCGCAATCCGTGCTGCATCAGGTAAACACAGCGCGCACAGGCATGAACGGCATCAACAAGCACTCGATACCCCAGGGCCAGGTGGCCGTTCATACGGATAAAAGCCTGACCGTGACCGCGACCAATGGGCGGAAGTTCAATCTGCGTCCCGACGGAACCCTGGCTTCTTTCAGCGCGCACGGGCAAACAGCTTCCTTCCGCGCGAATGGACACCTGGCCTCCGTGCATACGCCCGCCATGGACATCGCGCACGGCCCGCGCGGGCAAAGAACTGTTATCAGCGAGCGCCCCGATCACAGCCGGCTGGTCTCCACCGGAGCGCACAGCGGCTATTTACAGCGCTCGGTCGCCTACCACGGACACACCTATGACCAACGGACGTACGTGCATGGGGGCCACCGTATCACGCGCGAGTACATCGGCTATCACTATCACGGACGAGACTTCGACGACTATCGTCCGCGCTTCTACTACGATCCGCTGTTTTACGGATGGGCTTTTTATCCCTGGGGAGACGTTGGGTCTTATGCATGGGGATGGGATGACTCGCCCTGGTTCAACTTCTACGCCGGATACTTCGCTCCCTGGGACACCTATCCCAGCGGAGCCTACTGGCTGACGGACTATTTTCTCGGTCAGACTCTTGACGATGGCTACCAGATGGATGCCCAGGCAGTCGGTGGGCCGGATAGCGGCTACGCCGGGGATGATACCGCACCGCCAGATGACGATGAAGCCTATGCCCCTGCCGATACCCCCATCACGCCGGAGATCAAGCAGATGATCGCCGAGGAGGTCCAGCAGCAACTGGCCTATGAGAATGCCGCCGCGGCGCAGCCCGACCAGGCGCCAACGCTCGACGGCCTGCCGCAGGTGCTGACGCCCAACCATTTATTCGTGGTGAACCAGGGCCTGAACGTGGCCACTACGGATGGGCAACAGTGCGGGCTCTCGACCGGAGACGTGATCAAGCTGGTGGCCACGCCGCCGGAAGATGCGGTGTCGGCGGACCTGATGGTGGTCAGCAGCCGGAAGGGCGATTGCCCGGCCGGGCTTACCGTTACCGTGCCGCTGGAAAGCCTCCAGGAGATGCAGAACAACTTCCGCGCCCAACTGGATTCCGGCTTGCAGACGCTGCACGCGCAGCAGGGCCAGGGCGGATTGCCCGGAGCGCCTTACTCAGCCATTGCCCCGCCGCCCCGGCCCGTGGATGAGCCTCCGGCGGACAACGAAAATGTGCAGTCGCTGCTTGATGCCCAGCAGCAACAAGCCAACCAAACCGAGAGAAGCGTAACGCAGTCGGCCTTCGCCTCTGCCCCGCCGGCAAATTAGAGCGGCGGGTGCCCCACCCTCGCCGCGTTTTTGTCTTTGCGGCTATGGTGGGAAATGAACGATTTTCACTGCAATTTCAATAGCGGAAGCAGGGAGCGGTCCCTGCTTTCGCCATTTGCACCGAAAGGATGACAACACATGAAGATTCGGAACTGGCTTGCAGTGTGCCTGCTGTGCGGCATCGCCTTGACTCTTTCGGCGCAACAGTCCGTAGCGCCCCCGCCCAAACCCGCGAATGACGCGCCCGCCAACGCCGAAGTGCTGAAGCTGCTGCGGGCAGGAATGTCGGAGAGCGTGGTGCTGAATAAGATTCGCGCCACGACCGATAAGTTCGACACCTCCGCCGATGCGTTGGTCGCGCTCAAGCAAGCCGGCGCCAACGATGCGGAACTGAGCGCCGTGCTGGCGCAGGGCACGGCGCCCGCCGACGCTCAGCCCGCCGTCGCGTCTGCCTCTACTGGCCCATCCCTCGCCGATACCATGCAGTACATTCAGGACAACCTGAACAATCTAGGCAAGGTCTCCTTCGTCGTGTTTCTCCAGGACGCAAACGATGGTAGCACATGGACCCAAACCGGCACATACGAGATCAGCAATTTTGTTGCCGACCAGAACCAGTGCCATATCACCTATCATTTGAAGTTCACAAGCCTAGGTAAAATCTTCACGGACGAGAATCTCGTGCTCTCGCTCCGCGATGTCCAGGACATTGTGGCCAAGCCCTGGGAACAGTCGAATAACGAATGGAATGCCCAGAACGGCCACCCCAACTGGATCACTACATCCACCAACCCGCCCATTACGGAACTTGCGGTGCGTCAACCGCATGGCAAGGAGAACACCTTCCGTTTCTACGACGCCAATCTTGCCGACCGTGTCGCCAGGGCGCTCACCCGTGCCGTCGAGCTCTGCGGCAGCGGCAACAAAGAAAAGTTTTAACTCAGGTGGAATTTTGTGATGAAAACTCTTCGCATTATCGTTTCTGTTCTTGTTCTGACGGCCTTCTCCGCAGCCTTCGCCCAGCAACCCGTCCTGCCCCCGCCAAAGCCCGCCGACAGCGGACCGTCGTTGGCAGTGACCATGCAGTTCATTCAGGACAAGCTGAACGACATCGGCAAGGTCAACTTTGTCACTTTCTTCCAGGACACAACCGACGGCAGCACCGGCAATAATGCCTTCACGAACGAGGTAAGCAACGTCGTCGCCGACCAGAACCAGTGCCGCATCTCCCTCCATTGGAAGGTGACAAAGGATGGTTCAGTCACGTCGGAGGTCAGTGTTTGGTTCTCACTGCGCGATGTCCAGGACATCGTGGTAAAGCCCTACGCACAGTATCAAAGCGAAGTGAATGCAAGCTCGGGCGTTCCCAACCTCATATGCACATCTATTAATCCGCCCTTGACGGCGCTGCTGGTGCGCCGACCGCATGGCGTGGTGAACTTATTCCCATTCACCGACGCCGATCTGGCTGACCGCGCCGCCAAGGCGCTCACTCATGCCGTCGAGCTCTGCGGCGGCGGCAACAAGGAGCCGTTTTAAGGAGACGAACAATGAAAAGAACCTTCGCCATCACCGTGCTCTCAATGCTTCTCACTGCTACGACAGCCGGACTAGCCCAAACCTCCGTTGCGCCTCCGCCAAAGCCGGCCGACAGCGGACCGTCGTTGGCCGTCACGATGAAGTTCATTCAGGACAAGATGAATGAGCAGGGCAAGATCAACTATGCGCTCTATACGCACGACAACTCCTCGGGGGAAGACTGGCCGGTTTATCAAATCAGCATCGAGGCCACCAATGTCGTTGCCGACCCCGCCACCTGCCGCCTCACCTGGCACAAGGTAACCACCAATGGTGGAAAAGTGGGGATTGATCGGGATTTTTCGCTCGACCTTCGGGATGTGCAGACTTTTGAGGTGAGGACCAGTGTCCGGGAAGCGAAGATGGAGGACACGGCAAACGGACATCCACAATTGGATAAAAGACAGGATCCGCCTTATTTCGCAGTTACAGCGCGAAGTAAAGGAAATGTGGAGACTCCGTTCTTCTTCACCAACGAAGAGACGGCCAACCGCGTTGCAAAAGCCATGGTTCATGCCGTCGAGCTCTGCGGCAGCGGCCAAAATCAGGAACCATTCTAAGCAAGGAGAGGCTTATTCAAATGAAGATTCTGCGCATCATCGTTTTTCTTTTTGGTTGGACGGCGTTCACCGCAGGCCTTGCGCAGCAGGCCGTTGCGCCTCCGCCAAAGCCGGCCGACAGCGGCCCATCCCTCGATGTCACTATGAAATTCATCCAGGACAAGGTGAGCAGTAATGGCTCTGTCACCTGTACGGCCATCCTCACCGATACGAGCACCGGCGAGGAGTCGACGTCGATCAAGCAGGGTTGCGGCTTCGTAACCACGCACGTGGTTGCAGATCCGGCAGCATGCACCATCAGTTTTCACCGCAAATACTTTCGCTACGATGGCTCTGTCCGGCGGGAAGGAGACTACTCCCTGGATCTTCGCAAGGTCGAGGACATCTCCGTAATGCCCATTGCACAATTCTGGAACAGGGATGGAGTGCAAATTCAAGGCGTCTCCTGTTGCACGGTCAGTCCGGAGGTTTATGTGGTTTGGCCGCGCCCCGTTGACGCACGGTACTCACGTTCGGGCAGCGAGTTTCACTTCTATTCCGAAGAGATGGCCGACCGCGTCGCCAAAGCGCTTACCCACGCCGTCGAGCTCTGCGGCGGCGGCCAAAATCAGGAACCATTCTAAACAAGGGAGGCTTATGCAAATGAAGATTCTGCGCATCATCGTTTTTCTTTTTAGTTGGACGGCGTTCTCCGCGGGCCTTGCGCAGCAGGCTGTTGCGCAATCGTCCAAACCGGCCCCCGACGGTCCCTCGCTGGCGGCGACCATGCAGTTCCTCCAAGCCAAGTTGAACGAACAGGGCAAGATGAGTTGGACGACGCATTATCATGACAGCGCCGATAATACGAATTGGATCTATACGTTCATCTTCGAGGCCGGCAAAGTGGTCACCGATGCGTCGGCCTGCACTATCGCCTATCACTACACCATCGTCCGGGACGGCGCTCAGATCTCCGATAGCGACGCTTCGTTTAACCTGCACGATGTGCAGGACCTGACGCTGATCACTGGCGACGAGCGTCAGAACAAGAATGATGTGGCCGCAGGGCACACAACCTGGAACGCAAAGGTGGATCCGCCCGTCTTCGACTTGATTGTGCGCGGGAAGGAGAATGCGGAGTTCTATTTCTTCTTTTTCGACGGAGACTCCGCTAACCGCGTCACAAAAGCCATGGGGCATGCTGTGGAATTATGTGGCGGCAGCAGAGGTTCATTCTAGAGTGAGCCGGATGGCCCAGGTCTCGCTTTTGAGACCTGGGAGACCAACCCAACAGCACTCAGTACTTCACGATAGCCGTAAACGAGTCCGGCTTGAGGCTGGCGCCACCGACGAGAGCACCGTCAATCTCTTCCTGACCGATCAGCGCGGTGGCGTTGTCCGGCTTGACGCTGCCACCATAGAGAATGCGCATATTTGCCGCAACCTCGGCGCCCATCAACTTGGCCACTTCTGCGCGAATGATCTTGTGTGCGTCGACGGCGATCTCGGGCGTAGCGGTTTTACCAGTGCCGATGGCCCAAACCGGTTCATAAGCGATGACGATCGGCGCGGCGGCCTCGGCGGTGACGCCGGCCAGAGCGCCGGTGATCTGAGTCTTGAGCACTGCGGCGGTCTTGCCTGCTTCGCGCTCGGCCAGCACTTCGCCTATGCAGACCACAGGCACAACGCCGTGCTTCAACGCGGTGTGCAGCTTCTTGTTGACGATCTCGTCGGTTTCGGCAAAGTACTGCCGGCGCTCGGAGTGGCCGATCAGCGTGTGCGTTCCGCCGACGGCCAGAAGCTGGCCCACCGAGGTCTCGCCGGTGTAAGCGCCTTCCTCGGCAAAGTGAATATTCTGCGCGCCCACAGCCACATTGCTGCCCTTGGCGGCGGCAATCACCGTGGGCAACAGCACCGGCGAGGGAAACAGGGCAATCTCATCGCGGGTGTGGCCCGCAACGAGGGGCAAAAAGGCATCGACAACCGCCTTGGCTTCAGCGGGCGTCTTGAACATCTTCCAATTGGCGGCAATTAGAGCTTTACGGGACATTTTTTCGGAACTCCTCAGGGTGATTTTAGTGGATGGAATTGCGACGTGGAGTGATGGCGGGCACATCGGGCGCAACTTAGAGTTGGAGAATCTGTTCACAGAATCCTCTTGCAGTGAAGATTCGCGTCTCTCCAACTTTTCCAATCTCCAAAATATGCGAACGTTTGTCGCCGGTGACGAGATAGTGCGCCCTGACAGCCTCGGATAAGTTGAGAAGAAAGCTGTCACCTGGATCATCAGCTATGTGTAGCTTTGGCAGCGGGCGCGTCCACACATATGCATGGCTCAGGTTGTTGATCAGAATTCCAAAGCGATATGGTTGGAGGGCCTTGCGAAAGCGAGGATACCTGCTTGCCTTACGTATCTCTTCGATCTGGTCAACACAAGTAGCAAGTTCAAATCGCTTCTGCCGCCATGCATGATGGATCTGGGCCGGTGGGCCAGTGGAAGATAGAATGGCGCTGAAGAGCACATTGGTGTCGAGCACGACCAGCATTATTGCCCCCTGGCCCAAGCAAGCGCTTCTTCAACAATCTCGTCAATCTCCTCTGGAGTTCTCGACGCATTCTCTCGCTTGATCGCCTGAGCCGTCAGATCGTAGATGCGCTCCTTGACCGTGTCTTCAACGAATCGGGATAGATCGCCCTTCTTGCCACAGCCTTCAGAGGCCAAAAACTGGCGTAGGGATTTGTCGGTTTGTTTGGAGACAACGAGATTCCAACGAGTTGTGGCTGTCGACATGGGCATATCCTCTCTTCCCAATATACACCTAAACACACAAACATATAAACACCTAAACAGATAAACATACATACACCGGACTCGTGTGCCTTGCCTGATATATAAGGTTTGCTTTTATGAAGGAAAAGCCCCGTCTTCGGAGCGACATTGGACGGCGGATACGGGGCTATGCTATTTCGTGCAGGTTGCCTATTTATCCGTCAAGGCTTCTACGCCGGGCAGTTTCTTACCCTCCAGAAATTCGAGGCTGGCGCCGCCGCCGGTGCTGATGTGTGTGATCTGGTCGGCAACGCCGGCCTGATTGATGGCCGAAACCGAGTCGCCGCCACCGATGATGGTGATGGCTGTCCGGTTGGCCGCAACAGCATGGGCGATGGCGTTGGTGCCCACGGCAAAGCGCGGGAATTCAAAAACGCCGGCGGGGCCGTTCCAGACAATCGTGCGGGCAGTCGAGACTACCTCTTCAATGGCCGCGATCGATTTGGGGCCGATGTCCAGGCCCTGCCAATCAGCGGGGAAGTTGACTGAGCAATCCCACACCTGAGTTTTGGCGTCGGCGGCGAACTTGTCTGCCAGGATGTTATCGATGGGCCGCAGAAGCCGGACGCCCTTTGCTTTGGCCTTGTCGATGGCGGCTTTCGCCATGTCGATCTTGTCTTCTTCGACCAGCGATTTCCCGGTAGTGACACCCAGCGCGCGCTCGAATGTGTAAGCCATGCCGCCGACGATGACCAGGGTGTCCACCTTGTCAAGCAGGTTGTCGATAACGTCGATCTTGCCTGATATCTTGGAACCGCCGATGATGGCCACGAATGGCTTTTCGGGAGATTCCAGGGCCTTGCCGAGGTAGGTGATCTCCTTTTCCATCAGCAGGCCCGCCACGGCGGGTTTGAGGAAATGAGTGATGCCCTCGGTGGAAGCGTGAGCGCGATGGGCGCTTCCGAAGGCGTCGTTGACGTAGACCTCGGCCAGCGAGGCCAACTCCTTGGAGAAGGCCGGATCGTTGGCCTCCTCCTCGGCGTGGAAGCGCAGGTTCTCCAGCAGCAGCACCTGCCCGGACTCAAGCTGGCGGGCCATTTCGCTGGCGATTTCGCCGATGCAGTCCGGCGCAAAGGCCACGTTGACGGTCTCGCCCAG
>JBAVYF010000163.1:0-20219 GCA_049698655.1 Occallatibacter sp.
ACTTACATGCGTCGAGAAGTTGCTCCGCTTGTACGAACGCTGCTAACTCGCCAGAATGTCCGATGGGAAGTCCTTCATACATTTCTTGCAAAATATCATCTTCGCATTGAGAAAGGGGAAGCGGGCGGATATACGGTCCTTGCTGCTGACCACAACATTCGCGTGAAAGCATCCGACGTATTCCGCAACAACTTCGCTGGGAGGGTCAACCGTGAGACCACAGAATCCGTTCTTGGCCCCTGGACACCAGCTTCAACATCGATTCAACATTCCGCACCACATCTGGCACAACATAGCGAACGTAATATAGCACAGAGAGAGGAACGTAAAGCGCAACGACGGGCTGAACGTTCCGCTCTGATGGATGAATATAACCAGTATCGCAATCGGCAACGGGAAGTGTGCAAGGCCTTCACTACAGATGGCAGGGACTGCACCCAATACCTCCGTGACGTTCTGAGGCAACAGAAGAAGGAGATTCGCTCATCCGCTCTGTCATGGCCGGACAAGAAGGTTCTGCTCTCCCAGGCGGCGGCGCAATCCGTCCTCGAAATTCGTGACCTGAAGCTCTCTATTCAAAGGCGGCGGCAGGAGGCATTTCCGAAGAATCTCCGCTCATGGGTAGCGGACAGGGCCGCCGACGGAGATGCGCGGGCGGCCGCACAGCTTCGAGGATGGCGTTATGCAGATCAACGCAATCAGCGGCGGCTCGATGCAAGGCTGGAAGCGAACGCGATGCACATCGGTCCACCGCCCGATCATGACAGCAGCACAGACTGGGCCGACCTTGCGCAACAGCGCCTTGCTGCCCAACAAAAGCAACAGGCCCTTGCCAACCAGATCGCCGCGCCCCGTATCTGGAAAATTGACCGCAAAACCGGTGACGTGTCCTACGCACTCAACGGGCAAGTTTCCGTCATCGACCGTGGGCGCGTCGTCACCGTGCTCAACCAGGATAAAGCCGCCGTCCTCTTTGGATTGGAGATGGCCATCCAGAAATACGGATCACGCATCGCGTGTACCGGCACCGTAGAGTGGAAGCGGATGGTCTCAAAGGTCGCGGCGCAACACGGGATCTCCGTCCAATTCACGGACCCGGAGATGCAACACGCCCTGCGTGTTCTACAACGTCTGGCGAATCCACGCCAACGCCAGCAGGAAAGAGGCGGCAGGTATTCACACGGTACGGCACTCTATCAGGCGTTTTGATTGACGAGTCGGAAGGAATGCCGTCCAGCAGCGCATATCGGTCTCGATTCAGTTCACTGGCGCGAGCGTACACGCTCGTGGGCTTTACGCCGGAACGGGATTTCGCTTTCATTGAGATCAACAGAAAGCTGCGCGAGGCGTACGCCGCGCACTGTGAAACGCTTGTGACAAGGTTGCGTGAGATTGGCGCCTCCGTGCGACAGGACCCAATTACGGAACTATTCATCGTCAACGAGGAATTCTCACTATCGATGATTATGGCCAGGTGCCAGCCAACCGCGAGTGGCAGTATGCGATGGAATCTGCGCTTCGATACTTCACTCCGTCCAGACGTTACGATTGCAGTTCGGCTTGAGCCTGATAATCAATCGGTTCGAGACTACTACATGTTTCCCGGCACCGACCTGTTCACGAAGCGGCTTCGACTGAGCCGGGAGAATGGCATCCTGATCGACCTCTATAGATTCGATGATTTGAAGTTCTTGGAAGGCATGGCCGAGCGCACATGGATTGAGAGGGCAGCATGAACGAAGAACAAATTCAGATGATCGAGATTTCTCATGTATTCGTTGCCAATCCACGGCCACGGAATCCGGTGACGTTCCAATCCATAGTTGCCAGCATCGACACCGTGGGACTCAAGAAGCCAATTCTGGTGACCAAACGCGCATCAGCAGGCGGGGGATTTCAGTATGAACTGGTGTGTGGTCAGGGCAGGTTAGAAGCCTGTGCGGCGTTGGGGAAGACGTCAATTCCCGCAATCATCATCGATGTAACGCGCGAGCAGTTATACCTGATGAGTTTGGTTGAGAATATTGCCCGGAGGCCGCCATCCAACAAAGCCCTGTTGTTCGAGGTTCGTAGTTTGACCGAAAGAGGATACAAAGCCGAGGAGATTTCCCAAAAGCTCGGATTGGAGAAAAGCTACGCATACGGAATTGTGCAGCTTCTCAAAAAGGGAGAGGAGGTTCTTCTCCAGGCTGTAGACGACGGGAGAATCCCGCTTCGAATTGCAATCATTATTTCTACGGGAACCAATGAGCAGGTGCAGGAAGCTCTCATCGAGGCGTATGAAAAGGGTGATCTTCGAGGAGCAAAGTTGGCGACCGCCCGGCGCATCATTGCGATGCGATTGGCAAGGGATCGCGGATCAGAACAATCAAATCCGACCAAGAAGAAGATTTCGGCTGGGGCACTGATCGCAGAGTATGAGCAGCATGTTCAGCGCCAGCGTTCCGCCGTAACTCGGCTGAATGCTGTGACCCATCGGTTGATGATCCTTTCCACCGCGATGAAGCGGCTCCTTCAGGACGAGAACTTCGTCACGCTCTTGCGCGCGGAATCAATCCAGGACATTCCAAAGCACCTTGCTGACCGTATAGCATAGGAGGGACTCACTATGACCTCATCAGCAACAATTGGCTTCGATCTCAAAACCGTACTGCTTCCGATTTCATCCATCACGCCACGGGTGATCCCAACTCAAGAAGTGAGGAAATCAAAAAAGTACAAGCAGATTGCCGCATCGATTGCGCATGTGGGCGTGGTAGAACCGCTCGTAGTTGCTCCGGTTGCCGACGGGAAGTTCTTGCTTCTCGATGGTGCGCTTCGGTTGGACATATTGAAGCAGCGTAATGAACTTGAGGTCAGGTGCATCTTCGCGACCGATGACGAGGGATACACCTACAATAAGCGGGTCAATCGCCTTTCCAACATCGGCGAGCATTATATGATTCTGAAGGCGTTGTCGAACGGCGTCAGCGAGCATGACATTTCAGTGTCGCTTGCGGTCGATGTCGATACGATCCGCCGGAAAAGATCCATGTTGGATGGCGTCTGCCCTGAAGTGGTTCAGCTTCTCGCGAATCGGCGTGTTTCTGTTTTTACTTATGGATTGTTCCGCAAGATGAAACCAATCGGTCAAATCCAAGCAGCCGAGCGGATGATACATGCCAACGACTACTCGGGAAAAATGGCGAAGGCGCTCCTGACGATTACAAAGCCTGAGTTGATAACGAATCCCGAGAAGGTGAGCAGGTCCAGCCCCGGTGCCCAGGCTCAACTGGAGGCGCTTCAAGGCGAGTCGGAGGCATTGCTCTCCGACCTGAAACAGGTTGAGGAGACCTATGCTACCCAGGCTCTCGACCTGACTATCGGTCTTGGATATATCGAACGCCTGACGACAAACGCCCGTGTTGAAAAGTATCTGGCGAAGAATCATGCCGAGCTTTTGAATGAGTTCACCAAGTTGCTCGGAGAAAAGGCAGAAGAAATGTCCCGCGCGATTCCCGACCCCATCAAGCCCGCACCGCGCACACCAAGCGCCGTAAAGGTGAAGGCGAAGGCCGCAACAGTGAAATCCTGAAGCCACTCAGAGCTGCGTAATTCCCCTTCAATGAAGGGTGCGAAGACTATGCCAGCATGGAATGCGTCGGAGTTTTCAGCTTATGAACGAAGGCGAAGTAGGCCACCATAACGCGAAATGTCTTGGACTTGTTCACCCCGCCGAGAATCTCCCCGCCCACTCTCTCCAGCTCGTCGGCAATATCGTGGGTCAACGGAAATACGAAGGAAGTGTCGATACTCTGAAACGGAATGTCCAGCCACGGGCCGTTATAGAAAGCCACAAGCTGCGCCTGTGCCGCCTTGGTTTTGAAATTCATGATGATGTGTTCCGCGAGGGCGTTCTTTCGCCGGATTTTGAGCACAGCAAATAGCTGGCTGAAATGGCTCTTGGTGAATTTGGAATCGACGGTTAGCCGGATTTGTGTGCGCGTCTCCACGGGAGCAACGATTCTGCGCTTCGGTCGGGCAGCCGCCTTCTTCGTTGGGGCCATATTCGTTTCCTCTTTCATGGTGTAGTATATGTCAGATGTGTCACAATAGGCAATACTATAACCATCTGCATTCACAAGGCTTCGCGCAATATTTGCATATGCGGGCGTCGTGGGTTCATCGCATGACGGGAATGGGGGAGACAGAAGCCAGATTTTCCAGAACAAATTTAACCGTCGGGCGAGGTGGAGAAAAGGAAACCCGAACAAGCCATACGTCGTGAACCAGAGCCGTAAATTCGGCATGGAGCTAAGAGGATCTCATGCGGTCAAGTTGCCGCACGTGAGCCTTTGCAAGAGGATTCTGCTCTGATTTGTCTCCTTCATGTGGGGAGGAATACAGTGGTTCTAATAGAGACCCTGCGTTAACGCGGAATTGAACGGAAAAACGGAGCCATGACCAGTCAGGAAATGAAGAAAACACTCTGGGAGGCGGCAGACAAGCTGCGCGCCCAGATGGACGCGGCGGAGTACAAGCACCTCGTGCTGGGGCTGATTTTCCTCAAGTACGTTTCCGATGCGTTCGACGAGCGGCGGCGGGAGGTGGCCAAGCTGCTGGCTGACCCGGCTTCGGAACTGTTTTTCTCGGACGACGCAGCGGAGCAGGCCAAGGCGCTGGAGGACCGGGACTACTATTCCTCCGCCAATGTGTTCTGGGTTCCGCAGGTGGCGCGGTGGGAGACGCTGCGCAATCAGGCCAAGCAGCCGGAGATCGGCCGCCTGCTCGATGATGCGCTGGTGGCCATTGAGGACGTGAATCCGTCGCTCAAAAACATTCTGGACAAGCGGTTTGCCCGGACGCAGATTGAGCCGTCCCGGCTAGGGCAGTTGATCGACCTCATCTCCAAAATCGGCTTTACGTCTGAGGACAAAGCCAAAGACGTTTTGGGCGAGGTCTACGAGTATTTTCTCGGCCAGTTCGCCACGGCTGAGGGTAAAAAGGGCGGACAGTTCTATACGCCGGGGTCCGTGGTGCGTGTGCTGGTGGCCATGCTTTCGCCGCACAAGGGGCGCATCTACGATCCCTGCTGCGGCTCCGGTGGAATGTTCGTGCAATCAGAAAAGTTCATCGAGGCGCACGGAGGCCGCGCGGACGACATTTCCATCTACGGGCAGGAGTCGAACCCTACGACGTGGCGTCTGGTGGCGATGAATCTGGCCATTCGCGGCATCGGCTTTAACCTCGGCAAGGAGCCGGTGGACACCTTTACGCAGGACCAGCACCCAGACCTGAAGGCCGACTATGTGCTGGCTAATCCTCCGTTCAACGTCTCGGACTGGTGGAGCGCCAAGCTGGAAGGCGATAAACGCTGGGCCTTCGGAGCGCCGCCAGCGGGCAATGCCAACTATGCGTGGCTCCAGCACATTCTCTGGCACCTCAAGCCCACGGGTCAGGCCGGCGTGGTGCTGGCCAACGGCTCCATGAGTTCCAGCCAGAACAATGAAGGCGAGATTCGCCGCCGCATGGTCGAGGGCGACGTGGTGGAGTGCATGGTGGCGCTGCCTCCGCAGCTCTTCCTGAATACCCAGATTCCCGCTTGCCTCTGGTTTCTCACCCGCGATAAGACGGCCCACGGCCGCGACCGCCGCAGAGAGTTCCTCTTCATCGATGCCCGCAAGCTGGGGCAGATGGAGACGCGGGTGCATCGCGTCTTCTCCGAGGCCGACATCCATCTGATTGCCGACACCGCCCACCGCTGGCGGCAAGATGGCGAGGCCACGGGCAACTACGCGGATGTGCCGGGATTTTGCCGGTCGGTGAAGCTCGAAGAGATTCAGGAGCACGGCTACGTGCTCACCCCCGGTCGCTATGTTGGCGCGGAAGCCGTTGAGGATGACGACGAAGCCTTTGCCGAAAAGATGGACCAGCTCACCGCGCAACTGGCCGAGCAGATGGCCAGGGGGGCGGAATTGGATGCCGTGATTCGTCAGAAATTAGGGGTGCTGGGATATGGCATCTAGCAGGAATCGCAAATCCACTTCCCCTGCCGATTCAGCACCAGGGCAGATCCTCATCTACCAGGATGCCGGACTCAACCTCCAGGTTCGGCTGGATGGGCAGACCGTCTGGCTTTCCCGCGTTCAGATGGCAGAGCTGTTCCAGACCACACCGCAGAATATAACCATGCACATTCAAAGCATTTATGCCGAGAATGAGCTGGCCCCGGAGGCAACTGGTAAGGATTACTTACTAGTTCAACCGGAGGGCGAGCGGCAGGTCCAGCGCAGCCTCAAGCACTACAACCTGGAGGTGATTCTGGCCGTTGGCTATCGGGTCCGCTCGCTGCGCGGCACCCAGTTTCGTCAGTGGGCCACGGTGCGGCTCAGCGAGTTGCTGGTCAAAGGGTTCACTCTCGACGACGAGCACATCAAGGCCGGCCGGACGCTCGGGCAGGATTATTTCGACGAACTGCTGGCGCGCATCCGCGACATTCGCTCCAGCGAACGGCTCTTCTACCAGAAGATCACCGACATCTACGCCACCAGCATTGACTACGACCGCAACGCGGAGTTGACCGAGGTGTTTTTCAAGACGGTGCAGAACAAGATGCACTGGGCCGCCCACGGGCACACGGCAGCAGAAGTGGTCCGGCAGCGCGCCAACGCCGCTCGGACGCACATGGGGCTTACATCCTGGAAGAACTCGCCGCAGGGAGCCGTGCGCAAGGCCGATGTCTCCGTTGCCAAGAACTATCTGAGCAAAGAGGAGTTGGAGAGTCTGAATCTGATCGTCTCCGCGTATCTGGACTTTGCCGAGTTGCAGGCACGCGGCCATAAGCCCATGCACATGCGCGATTGGATCGCCAAGCTCGACAGCTTCCTCCGCCTGAGTGACCGCGAGATTCTCCTGGGCGCAGGCAAAATCTCCCATGCTTTGGCCGAAGAACATGCCCATGCACAGTTTGCGATCTTCGAAGAGCAGCGCCGCCTGGAGGCCGATGTTAGCGACTTCGACCGGACGGTCGAGGAAGTCAAGAAACTGGGCGCATCCAGCCCCAAGCGCCTGCGCAAAGGGGGCGCACAGTGAAGGCCACGAAACCTGTAGCATAGTGAGAAGGAGAGATCGTGAGCAACGAATTGGATTTGACCCCGCTTGCGAATGCCGTCGAGCGATTAGCCGAGGGATTGGCGGAGTATCAGGCAGATACCTCTCATGCACTGATTCGCGACGGATTAGTGCAGCGATTCGAGTTTACTTACGAGATCAGCCACAAGATGCTCAAACGGTATCTATCGCTGGTCTTGGCCTCGCCGGCTGAGTTCGATGCCATGCCTATTGGCAATCTGATTCGCACCGGCAATGAACATGGCCTGCTGCTAGGCAACTGGACAGATTGGAAACGCTACCGCGAGATGCGCGGCAAGACGAGCCATACCTATGACGAGGGAATCGCTTTGCAAGTTGTAGAAGGCATCCCCGGTTTTCTCGCCGAAGCTCGCTATCTTCTCGAACAACTGCAAAGGGCGGAATGATGCCGACGGCCACAGATCGAAGATTGGATTTACTCCCCGGCGAGTTGGAGATCGTGCGCGAGATATTGCGGCGTCATGTGCCGGAGCGCGAGGTATGGGCCTTCGGCTCTCGCGTCAAGGGCAAGGCTAGACCCTACTCAGACCTGGACATAACCATTCTGGGCGACGAACGCTTGCCCCTTTCGACACGAGCGAACCTGGCCGAGGATTTCTCCGAATCCGACCTGCCCTTCAAGGTGGATATCGGAGATTGGGCTATCACGTCGGAACGATTCCGCCAGATTATTGAATCTGAATACGTCGCGCTGCCACTTGACCAAACGGTTGAGGAAGGGAAGAAGTTGGGGGCGCTGGGGTATGGCGTCTGAGTGGCCCTTGGTTTCGCTGGGTGATGTTATCAATCTGAAGCGTGGGTATGATCTCGCGGCCAGAGAACGAGAGCCTGGGTGCGTGCCCATTGTTTCGTCGTCTGGAGTGACAGGAACGCATTCGAAGGCTATGGTTGATGCACCTGGAGTTGTCACCGGGAGATACGGCACAATCGGCCTTATTCATTATGTCTGTGAGCCTTTCTGGCCGCTGAATACGACGCTTTATGTTCAGGACTTCAAGGGAAATGATCCTCGTTTTGTTTATTACCTTCTGAAGACGATTAGCTATCGCGACTACTTGGACAAGGCCGCCGTCCCTGGCATTAACCGGAATGACGTTCATAGAGCAAAGGTTTGCCTTCCTCCGATTTCGGAGCAAAAGTCGATCGCGCAGACAATGTTGTGCCTTGATGAGCGGATGGAATCTCTTCACGAACAGAACGAAACGCTGGAGGCAACTGCACGCGCGATCTTCAAGTCGTGGTTTGTGGATTTTGATCCGGTGCGGGCCAAGGCGGAAGGCCGCGATCCGGAAGGCATGGATGCCAACACCGCCGCGCTCTTCCCCAGCGCGTTTGAAGACTCCGAACTCGGCACGATGCCTTATGTGTGGAAGTGTGGATGTATCTCTGACCTGTGTGAGACGCTGACGAACGGAGGAACGCCGAGTCGCTCAAAGCCTGAGTTGTGGCAGAATGGTTCGATTCAATGGTTCAAAACTGGTGAGTTGAAGGATGGATTTTTGCTCAACTCAGATGAACTCATATCAGAAGAAGCCGTTCGTTGCTCAAGTACTAAGATGCTCCCACGTCATGCAGTTCTGGTTGCGCTTTATGGGGCCACAATAGGCCGACTTGGGATATTGACATCAGCATCGACATTCAATCAAGCTTGCACCGGAATGGTAGCCAGGCAAGACGTCGGCCCTTGGTATTTGTTCTTATTTCTGCGTAATGCATACGAAGCCCTACGCAATTTGGGCAATGGTGCTGCTCAACAGAACATTTCCAAAGCAATCGTAGAACGCTTTCCAGTCCCTGTTCCTTGTCCATCGATCTTAGCGGCTTTCAATGGGACTGTTGAGCCGCTGTTCCTCAAAATCGAAAGCAATTCACAAATGCAACAGAATTTGACCACACTTCGCGACACCCTCCTGCCCCGCCTGATCTCCGGCAAGCTGCGGGTGCCGGAGGCGGAAGCTATGCTGAAGGGAGGACTCCATGAAGTTTGACATCTACTGCGATGAAAGTCATCCCGAAGTTTTCAGGGGAATAAAAACGAGAATGCCGCTGGTTTGCCAGGCTGGCCCAGCGGCAGAAGCCTTTGTAGGTTCCTTACCGTCGGTAAAGAACAACTCCAACGTAAAAGATTTGCCTGCACATAGTCAATGAAAACCGATATGGCCGCACATTTTTGAGAACCAGAAATACCGAAACAGGAAAAGGGCCAATGGCGTAGACAAAAGCAAAGTGAGGAGCAAGTGAGCCAAATCAACGAAGACATGGTCGAGCAGGAGCTTCTCGGCTGGTTTGAAGACCTCGGCTATGAGGTCGTCTTTGGGCCGGAGCTTGCGCCGGATGGGGAGAGGCCAGAGCGGAAGAGCTACAAGTATGTCTTGCTCGAAGGGCGGCTTCGGGATGCGCTGCACCGGCTGAATCCGGGGTTCCCCGCCGCAGCCATCGCCGACGCCGTCGCCGTGTTGACGAGTGCAGGCACGCCCGGCATGATGGCGGGCAACCAGGAATTTCAGCGGCGGCTCACGCGGGGTGTACAAGTCTTTTGGCAACAGGACGGCGAGACCCGCAGCGACCGGGTCCGGCTGGCGGACTTTACCAACCCAGAGCAAAACGATTGGCTGGTGGTGAACCAGTTCACAGTGATCGGCATGACCGCGAGCGGCAGCCGCGAACGTCGGCCCGATGTGGTGGTCTTCCTGAATGGAATGCCCGTGGCCGTCTTCGAGCTGAAGAACGCCGCCAGCGAGACAGCGGATGTCTCCGCCGCCTATCACCAACTCCAAACCTATAAGGACGAAATCGCGGAGCTATTCCGCACCAATGAGGTACTGGTAGCTTCCGACGGCATCTATGCGCGGATGGGTTCACTCTCCGCCGATGAAGAGCGTTTCACGGCTTGGCGGACGATTGACGGCAAAGAGCGCGACCCGCTGGGCCAGTTTGGCGAGTTGGAAACGCTGGTGCGCGGCGTCTTCAAGAAAGAGCATTTACTGGATTATCTGCGCCACTTCATTGTCTTTGAGGATGACGGCGGTTTGGTCAAGAAAATTGCGGCTTATCACCAGTTTCATGCGGTCAGGGCAGCGGTGGAACGAGTGCTGGCGGCTTCAGCATCCGGAGGCGACGGCAAGGGCGGCGTGGTGTGGCATACGCAGGGCGCGGGCAAGAGCCTGGAGATGATTTGTCTTGCGGGCAAGCTGATGGCGCACCCGCAGATGAAGAATCCCACTTTGGTCGTGGTGACGGACCGGAACGACCTGGACGGGCAGCTTTACGGTATGTTCGACATGGCTGCGGAGGTGCTGGGCGAAAAGCCCGTGCAGGCAGATAGCCGGACGGCGCTACGGGAGCAATTGAACCAGCGGCCATCGGGCGGCATCGTCTTCACGACCATCCAGAAATTCGTGCCCGGAGAGGATGAGGACACTTTTCCGAAGTTGACCGAGCGGGACAATGTGGTGGTGCTGTGCGATGAGGCGCACCGCAGCCAGTACGGGCTGAAAGCGCGTATCAATGACGCCGGAGAGACGATCTACGGCTATGCCAAGTATCTGCGCGATGCGTTGCCCAATGCCACGTTTGTGGCTTTTACCGGAACGCCGGTATCCGCGAAAGACAAAGACACCCGCGCCGTCTTTGGCGAGTATGTGGACATCTACGACATTGAGCAGGCGGTGAAGGATGGAGCAACGGTGCCCATCTATTATGAGTCGCGTCTGGTGAAACTGGAGATGGATTCCGCCGCTGTCGATGCGACGGATGATGAAGTTGAAGAACTAACGGAAGATGAGGAAGAAGCGGCCAGAGCGCGAACAAAGAGCCGGTGGGCGGCGCTGGAGAAGCTGGTTGCCACCGATCCACGCATCAAGGCGGTTGCGGCGGACCTTGTAAACCACTTCGAGACCCGGCAGGACGCGATACGGGGCAAGGCCATGACGGTTTGCATGAGCCGCGAGGTGTGCGTGCTGCTCTATGAGGCGATCAAAGAACTCAGACCAGAGTGGCACGATCCGGACCCGGAAAAAGGTTCCATCAAGGTGATAATGACTGGCTCCGCATCGGACCGGGAGGCGCTGCGCCGCCACGTTTACACCGCAAAAATTAAGAAGAGGCTGGAGAAGCGATTCAAGGATGCGGCGGACCCGTTGAAGATCGTGATCGTCCGGGATATGTGGCTGACGGGCTTTGACGTGCCTTGCCTCACGACCATGTATGTAGACAAGCCGATGCGGGACCACAACCTGATGCAAGCAATTGCGCGGGTGAATCGGGTTTTCAAAGACAAGCCAGGCGGGCTGGTGGTGGACTACATCGGTATTGCCAACGATCTCAAGCAAGCATTGCAGGAGTACACGGAAAGCAAGGGGCGCGGGCGGCCCACCATTCCTGCGGCGGAGATGCTGCTAAAAGTGCGGGAAGAGATGGAAGTGGCGCGGGGGATGCTGCACGGGTTGGACTATAGTGGCTTCCGTGTCAACGCTTTGAAACCGATGCGCGCGGCAGCGGACCACATTCTTGGGCTGGAGGATGGGAAAAGACGTTTTGCCGATTGCGTGCTGCGCATGACGCAGGCTTTTGCACTGTGCTGCACGTTGCCCGCCGCGATGGAGTACCGGGAAGAGATTGCATTTATGCAGGCGGTCCGCACCATTCTGACGAAGCGCGACCCTGCCACGTCTCTGAGTGACGACGCAAAGGAGCACGCGCTCCGACAGATACTTTCCCGCGCTGTGGTTTCTGCGGAGGTGATGGACATATTCAAGGCGGCGGGTCTGGAGCGGCCCGATGTGGGCATCTTGTCGGACGAGTTTCTGGAGGACGTGCGGAAACTGAAAGAGAAGAATCTGGCGGTGGAGGTTCTGGAGCGTCTGCTCAAGGGCCAGATCAAAAGTAGGTTTGGGAGCAACGTAGTGCAGAGCCGCAAGTTCTCTGAGCTGCTGCAAGATTCGCTCACCCGCTACCGCAACCGCGCCATCGAAACGGCACAGGTAATTGAAGAGCTGATCGCCATGGCAAAGCAGTTCAAGGCGGCGGCGAACCGAGGCGAGGAGCTTGGCCTGTCCCGCGATGAGATGGCCTTTTATGATGCGCTGGCAACGAACGAAGCATCAGTGCGGGAGCTTGGAGATGCAACGCTGCGTAAGATTGCGCGCGAGCTGACAGAGAAGTTGCGGGCGAGCAATTCCGTGGACTGGTATGTGCGAGAATCAGTGCGGGCCAAACTGCGGCTGATGGTGAAGACCATCCTAAAGAAATACAAGTACCCTCCAGATGGGCAGGAACAGGCGACGGAGACGGTACTGGAGCAGGCGAAGGAGCTTTCGGCGGCTTGGGCGACTCTATAGGAGTCTGGAATTACAATTCTCGGACTTATCTACTGTTGTGAACCATTCGGCGTTAATCGGGGGTAGCACACCAGTTTCAGTGAAAGACGGACGGTCACCCGGACGATTGAGCGGAGTGGGGCATCTTTATGTCGAATCCCCTGAGTCCATGCACAAGAGGCGCTACCGCAGGATCCGCATATCACGCGCCGTGTATGGGAGTGTGGTATGCGGGCCAATGGTCAAGTAATCCAGTCATGCTACAACTTCAGAGCGCTTGGAAAACTTCCCGTACTTCAATCACCGATGTCTTGTTTGTGAATCGATGACGCACTTTGCCGCTCTGCGTCCGCTCACGCAATTCAATGCAGCCCACCCCGTGGTTGTACGCGAGAGCATATCGGTTCCCGTCCACCTCGAACCAAACGATGTTTGCCGGTTCCCCGGCGTAACGGCGGACCTCAAGCGGCTTTCCGTCCTTGCGCCACAAGACGGCCCCCAAGAGTGCCAGAGCGATTGCTCCCACTGTTTCCGCATGATGCTCTGAGCGATTCATCACGCCCTGTAAGTACGTCTCAAGCGTTGCAACATCATCCACGGAAATTGGCATGTTCATTCCTTAGCGATTCTGCAAACACGACGATTCGTTTACACAATGCCTGACAAGCCCTTCGCGCGCACAAGTCGTTCAACTTCCTTCGTGCCAGGCGGGAGAATCTTCGCTCGCTCGGTTGATTCGGGGAATTCAATCCACCGCTTTTTGTGAAGCGCACGCAATGTCTTCATGAAGTGTTGCTTGTTCTCGTACTCGGTCCAGTCCATCAGTTTTTGTGCGGAGACATCAGGCACAGAGATTGAAATCAACAAAAGCAATTGTTGCGGCAGCTTCAATGTTGGCTGCAAAACGCGTTTCACGTTGCCATCGGACCAAATGACTGGAATCCGCATCTCGGCAAGTGAGTCCACTATCTTTTGAGCATCAGTGGTGGGCAGGTTGTGGTACACCCGTACCAACTCGCACATGACCCAATTGCACATTGCTAGCACTGCCGCTGAGTCCATGTGGTTCGGGTCCACGTCCCCACCTACGTGGCCCACGCTGCGGTTGTTGCGAATCTCGTAGAGGGCGGGGAGCAGACGCGGAATGAGTATCTGAAAGCTGCGGGGGACACCTGAATTGCTTTCCAGTTTCGTGCAGGCATCCTTGAAGTTACTCGGTTTCTTGGGTGACGATGCGTAGGCGCTCTTTGCGTGCCCGTCTAAAATCGTGTACACGATTTCGCTGAATCGGCCTCCGCTTAACTCTGAGGGCAACCAGCGATGCTCAAGGAAGTTCTGAACAATGCTCTGGTACTCAGCAATTAACGGCGTCCGCAAGTCCGAGGGAATCGCGGACAGCGCGGAGGATGCGGTGGCTGTCATTTGCCCAAGCTAGTCCTTCCTTCGGGAGTGACATAGAAAGTTTTGCCGTCCTTTACGCAATGCCCCTTGCTCACGTTTTGGTTCAAAGAATTAGCGGGGTTGGTGAGCTTTCCTTGATTATGGCTGTTGAGCGCGCTGGAGACTTCTTTCGTAGTGAGGCGATTCTTTTTCTCGGAGTCATGCAACCATGCGGCAGTCGCAAGGAACTTGCGGACTTGGTTCGATGTCGAACTTGTGGCCTTCAAATAGGCATTGAGCGTCCCGGATGCTTTCCCACTCGAAGCTCCAGGCCCGTCATTCCCGGTGTTACCGCCCCCATCGCCGTTCTGTCCGCTGTCTTGCGGCAAAACAGCAACCAACTCAGGAATTTTGGCAAGCACCTTGTCTAGTTGCTTTGAGAGCCAATCGCCGGTGCCCTCTCCGCTGAACGTGATGGAACCAACCTTGAATTCCAACTTGGAATCGGCCATAGAACCCCTATCTGGAGTCGCTGTCGCTGTTGGCAGTGCTCATGTCTGAAAAAAGGAATGCACAAGAAGTGTAACAAACTCCAGGTTTGCTTGCGGCAGGGGAGGTGCAAAAGTAGGCGGAAATCCTACATTGCGGTGATTCTCGACTGCGCTCCATCCGCGCTCTGTTTATCGGTTTAAGGCTGCTTTGCATGGTCTAAGGTGTCATCCGCTGACCTGCATGTTGTTGAAAATACGTTTTGTTGAAAATTCGATTCCTACCGCGTCCACCAAATATATCAACAATTTAACGGACACTAGAGAATCCTCCAACCCCACAGAACCCCACATTAGTTCAGACTGCCATCGACTGCCGCACAGCCTGATGTGGTTCTTGCGCCATCACCATCTGCACAACCTTTGAGTTGGCCTCTTGTTCCCAGCGGAGGGCCAGTACCTCTGATACCCGCATCTCGTTACGCATTCCAACTTGCATCGTGAAACCTCCGGAAAAACAAATTCGTTGAACAACAGAAGAGAGTCAGCGGGTGGTTCCTGTCTCCACCCGCTGCAGCGGCGCCTCAGGCGGTTCCGGCAAGAAAATCCGCGAGCTTGATATTGCGTCCGGTCTCCAGCGCATGGTTGCACATGGCCACGGTGACTGCCTCGCTCCAGCCGAGATCCACGTCGGCCACCGGCCTGCGATGGGCGCGAATGCAGTCGATGAACTCCCGGCAGGCCAGCAAATCGGCATCACTAGCTTCGCCTTTGAGGGGCGTTTCACCCTTGCCGGTATAGGGCTGTTCGGCGCTGTAGGTTGGCCCGGTGATAAGTTTGTGCCCAATCGTCATTTCCGGAGGCACGGCGGAGTTGGGATACCACGGCTCGCGATAATAGATCGCCTCCGTGTGCGTAAGCACGATGCTGCCGCCGGTACCGAAGATGCGCTCTTGCGCTCCGTCGAGGCGGTTGGTGGTGATGAAGCTGGCTTGGAGCGTCTGTCCGCCGGGGTAGCGGAGAATCGCATGAACGTTGTCTTCGATCTCCCGTCCGTCTTTCCAATAATCGACGCCGCCGGAAGCCATCGCCGAGTCCGGCATGGCAGCGAAGAGCGTGTTGGCAAAGCTGATCTGGTGCGAGCCAAGTTCGGCCAGCAAGCCTCCGGACCACTCGCGGTAGAGACGCCAATTCAGAAGTCTTTCGATTTCCGCTCCCGCTCCCGGAGGCAGCGGACGCCGCCAGTTGTTGTTGCGGTGCCAGTAGGAGTAGACCTGCGTGACCTGCCCGATGCGCCCTTCCCGAATGCGCTTCTGCGCCTCCGTATACCACGGCGCATAGGTGTATTGCAGACCGACCTGCAAGATCTTTCCCGTGCGGCGGACGGCATCCCGGATACGATTGCAATCATCGAGCGTGCGTCCCATGCTCTTCTCGCCGTATACCGCTCGGCCGCTGTCGAGAGCGGCGATCACGTGCTCCGCATGAAGAGAGAGCGGCGTGGCGACCATGACGGCATCGATGTCGCGCTCCTCCAGCAGCTTGCGATAATCGGAGTAAGCCGGTGTCTGCTCGCCGGTTACTTTGCGGCCTTCGGCGATCCTGGGTTCGTAGATGTCGCACAAACCCGCGATGCGCACGCCGGGAACGCGCAGCATCATGCGCATCATTTGCTGTCCGCGGCTGCCGACTCCGATCACTCCCAGGTTGACCCAGTCACTGGGAGCAACTGCCTGCGGCGATCCGCAGCCTCTCATGCCCAGCGACAAAGCGCCGAGTCCGGCCGCGGCCATTCCGATGAATTCACGTCTTTCCATGATCTTCCTTATCCTGATGACTCCACTTGAGGCCAGCGGATGCTGGCGCAGAAATCGCCTTTATCTCCGCGGCAAGCCCAGAATGCCGAGCACTCCGGGAACTGCTCCATAACCGCCTCGCCACGTCGCGGGCCAAGCAGAAACAGGGCCGTAGACAGCCCATCCGCCAGTCTGGAATCGGGCGCCAGCACAGTCGTCTGCAGCACTTGAAGAGGATGAGAATCCTGCCCGCGCTGGTGCGATTCGGGATCGAGCAAATGACTGTAGACACGCCCTTCCCTGGTAAAACTTTGCTCTTTGACCCCAGAGGTGGACAAGGCGCGATCGCCCAGCAGCACCTCGCACAGAACTTCATCGCGGGAAGCCGGATCAGCAACGCAAACGGGCCATGCCCGCGAGAAGAAATCCCCGTTCGCCGCAATGCTGCTGGAGCCGGCGTCAATCATGGCTTGAATCGCAAGAGACCGGAGAAGATCGAGGGCGCAATCGACCGCGTAGCCCTTGGCGATCGCTCCCAGGTCCAGTTCCATGCCAGGCTTGAGAAACTCGACGGTGCGCCACTGCGCATCGAGTTGCAGATGCTTCCAGCCCACCGCCTCTTCAGCGGCTTGCAGCGCATCGGGCGAGGGGATGGCGCGCTTGCGCTCGGCGAAGCCCCATGTGCGCGTCAGACGGCCAATAGTAATGTCGAAGGCGCCTTCCGTCTTTCCGCTCAACTCCTTTGCATACTCCAGCAGATGAAAGACCTCAGGGTCCGTAACGACCGGACCCTGCCCGGCTTCGCGGTTGATGCGCGCGATCTCGCTCGAGGGAAGAAAGCGGCTGAAGGTTTTTTCCACCCGCTCGATCTCATCGAAGACCGCCTGAAAAACCGCCTGTTCCCGCGCTTCGCCAAGATCGTGCAGGTAGACCGTGAAGAGCGTTCCCATGGCGGGACGCGCATGCGCGCGAAAGGGTTCGCGGGAACACTCTTTGCGCGCAGGGCGAACCTCCGCCGACCGATCGTCCAGCCTTATCCCTGCCTCTTGAGACGCATTCCGCACTGCCGTCAACGGCTCCCCATGCCGGCGAGAACGCCCCGCATAAACGCGATGCTGGCGATCGCACCCGGCATAGGATCGTCGCCGCGGATCTCGTACTCGAGATCGACGAAGCCTTTATAGCCGATGCCATCGAGAGCGGTGAAAATCTCCCGCACCGGCATGAGGCCTTCGCCCACGGCTACCTGGCTTTCCTTCCTGGTAAAGTCGCTGAGGTCCTTCATGTGGATGTTGAAGAGCCGCGGACCAACTTCGTGAATCGCTTGCACCACGTCCGTTCCAGCGCGTACGGTATGACCCACATCGATGCAGCAGCCAATGCGTGGGTCGATTCCCTTGAGCGAGTTCAGAATGTCCAGCGGCGAAGGCCAGAGCTTGTCCTCGGGTCCGTGGTTGTGGATGGCGATGCGGATGTCGTATTCCTTGACGAACTTCTCAAGGCGGGGCAGCGTCTCGGGGGTGGGATCGCCGGCCACGATCACGCCGATGCCGGCGCGCTTGCAATACTCGAACTTGGCGCGGATATCGCCGTCTTCATCCCTGGCAAAGTAGATGGCGCCGGCGGCATGCAGCTGGATGCCGGCGGCGGCGTAGCCGGCCAGAGCCCTGGCTTCCTCCTGTGCATCGGCGGGCAAGTGGTCCTTGATGTCTTTTACGTTGAGATCGCGTATACCGAGCTGCTTGAGGAAGCCGATCATCTGCGCGCGATCGAAGTTGCGAAAGGTGTAACTGGCGATGCCCAGTTGAACCGGGAATGATTTGCCCCGGGCAGTCAGCTTCTGCGCCACGATTGGCGGAGTGCCGGCGGTCGCGCAGGCGGCGGCAAGCAACACGCCCGACTGCATGAAGTCACGGCGCGAAACAGGTGATTTCATCATTGAAAACTCCTGGAAAGATTCAGTAAAACTTCATCCGGGCGGTTGACGGGAAACCGCCCGGCCTGTGGAATCGATGCTCAGAGATGCGGCTCCCATCCTTTTTCATATGTGCGGCCCCACATCTTCATGGCTTCGTCATCGTTCTGAATCTTGCCGTCTGCGGTGTCAAGATGCAGCTCGCGCCCGGTCTCCCAGGCGATGTTGGAGAGTTGCAGCATGGTCACGGCGACGTTGCCCACAGCGATGGGCGAATGCAGCTTTTCGCCCTGACGGATGCCGGCGATGAGATTGGCGAAGTGCAGATCGGTCATGGAGTCGCGGCCGACTGCATCTGCCGATGAAGTAGCCTTTCCCGTGGCATATTCGCCGGTCTTGTTGCCCTTGAGGTCGTAAATCTCGTAGCCGTCGCGATCGACCACCACCGATCCGGTTGTTCCCATGACCGCCACGCCGCGGTCGCGGTGATAGACTTTCATGCCCTGGCAACTGCGGCCTTCCCAGGTGATCATGCAGTCGCCATAGTCGAAGCTGGTTTCCAGAGTATCGTAAAACTCCCAGTCGTCCTTGAAGTGGAAGCGGCCGCCTGCGGCCGTGGCGCGCTGCGGATACTCGACGCTCAAGGCCCAGCGGGCCACATCGACTTCGTGCGTGCCGTTGTTGAGAGCCTCGCCGGTGCCGTAGTTGCGCAGCCAGTGCCAGTTGTAGGGATGAATGTTGTCCTTGTAGGGACGGCGCGGCGCGGGACCCTGCCAGAGTTCCCAATCGAGCGTGGCGGGAACGGGAACCTCCTTGCCTACGCCCATCGACTTGCGCACGTTGCAATACCAAGTGCGGGCAAAGTAGGCGCGGCCGATCAGGCCGTTGTGAATCTTGTCGATGATCTCGATGGTGTGCGGCGAGGAGCGCTGCTGCGAACCCGTCTGCACCAGCTTGCCATACTTCTGTTGCGCCTCAACCAGCAGTGCTCCTTCGGCGGGGTTGTGGCTGCTCGGCTTCTCCACGTAGACATGCTTTCCGGCCTGCACGCCGGCGATGGCCATGGGCGCATGCCAGTGTTCGGGAGTGGCGATGGTGATGACGTCCACATCCCTCCGTTGAAGCACCTCGCGGAAGTCGCGATCCATGGCCGGCCGGTATCCGAGTTCCTTCTCGGCGCTGTCGGCGTACTTCTTGAGGATGTTGGCGTCCACATCGACCACATGAGAGACGCGCGCCGTCCTTCGGTTGGCGTTCAGCGCAGAGAGATGCGCATAGGCGCGGCCATTGAGGCCGATGACGGCAAAGTTGAGACGGTCGTTGGAGCCGAGAATCTGACCATAACTTTTCGCGCTGGAGGTAATCGCCAATCCAGCCGCTCCGAAGGCAAGTGTGTCAAGAAAATCGCGTCGTGTGATCATTTATTCTCCGACTGCTTGATTGTAAGCGCCAGTATCCGGATGAAACCGGATCACAGCGCCGCCGCGTCTTGCAACGCCTGTTTCATGCCAGTCCAACTGAAACGCGAGGAATCTTCCGGAGTGCCGGGCCCGCGCCAGTGGGTTTCCAGGCTGACCGCCTCGCGGAATCCGGCCTGCTTCAGCGCGCGGAACTGCGCCGCCCAATCGATGAATCCCTTGCCCACCGGCGACCACTCGATCTTGCCGGCCTCGTTTCTGGCCGCGTTCTTACAGTGGCAATGATGGATGCGGTTTTTGGGGATCAACTCCCAGGCTGCCGGGAAGGCATCCAATTCGCCGCGCATGACGGCATTGGCTGGGTCCCAGTTGAGGGCCAGATGCAGGGTTGGAATAGCGTTCATGGTGCGGGCGGCTTCGCGGCCCGTCGCGGTGTTGCAGGCGAATTCGTTTTCCAGAAGCAGCAGAATGCCCAGCTTACCAGCTATTTCAGCGGTGGAGCGCAGCTTCTCGTCGATGGCGGCGCGATAGGGAGCCACATCGTCGAGACGCCAGAAGTCGAAGCAGCGCACCTTGCCGGTGTTGAATTGTTTGGCCAGAGCAATCGAGCGTTCCAACAACTCGTCCTGCTGCTTGAAGGTGGATTCCGCAGCGCCGTGCAGATCGGCCTTGGTGCTGTAAGACGAGCCCGGCGCTCCCGGCCAATCGGCTTTGAAGAGCGGGCTGGCGATGTCAGTAACCTGCAGACTGTACTTGGCGAGAATGCGTTTGGC
>JBAVYF010000164.1:0-4985 GCA_049698655.1 Occallatibacter sp.
GTGCGGCTCTACACGCTTCAACAGATGAGGCGGCTCTACGAGAAGGTGGGGCTGCGGGTCGAAGGCGTTTATGATTCGCAGGTGGGCGGGCCGTTCACGCGCGGCAGCCGACGGCTGGCGATGGTCGGGATCAAGGGATAGGCATGGTTCCGCGCGCATAGATTTGTTGTCACCTTTTCGCAATTCGGACGACTCGGATTGTGGAAAGGAGTATAGACGTGACAATTCAAACCTGTCGTGACAGCGACCCGGATTTGGTGGAGCGCAGTCTGCGCGGCGACCACGCGGCGTTCGGGCACATTGTGGAGCGCTATCAATCGCTGATCTGCGCTCTGACGTACAGCGCGACCGGCGACCTCAGCCGTAGCGAGGATCTCGCTCAGGAGACGTTCCTGGCCGCCTGGCGCGGCCTTGACGGACTCAAGGAGCGGGAGCGCCTGAAGCCGTGGCTCTGCGGTATAGCGCGCCACGTGGCCCAGGAGTTCCACCGGCGCTCGGTCCGGGACCCCTTGCGCCGAGCCGGTTCGCTGGATGCCGCCGAGGTCGAAGATGCCTCGCGCGCATTCGCCAACCGAGACCCACGCGACGACAAGGAAGCGCAGGCGCTTTTGTGGCGCGTACTGGAAGGACTGCCGACGAACTATCGGGAGCCCCTGGTCCTTTTCCATCGGCAGGATAAGTCCGTGGCGGAAGTGGCGGATGCGCTGGGCATTTCGGAGGACGTCGTGCGCCAGCGCCTTTCCCGCGGGCGGGCCATGCTCAGCGAACGCGTGAGCGTCTTCATCGAAAGCGCATTGCGCCGCAGCGGCCCGAAGGGCGATTTTGCGCCGTGCGTGATTGCCGCGCTTCCGGCGCTTGCAGCGACAGCTCAATCGGCTGCAGTGGGGACTGCCGCAGCAAAAGCTTCCGGCGGCGCGGTGGCAAAGTCGGCGGGTCTGTTAGGCCTGCTCGGCCCCGTCGGCATGATCCTGAGCATTTACTTCGGCTACAAGCTGGATAGCGACGATGCGAGGTCCTCGCAGCAACACGAGATGGTCGCCAGATTCTATCGCATTATCGTAGCTTACATCGCGGTCTTCACTTTGGCAGTTCTTTCGTTGATGCTCGCAGGCTGGTCCTTGGCCCGGTCCCACCCAAAGTGGATTGCCGGCCTGGCGGTCGGGTTGGGGCCGGCTTACGTTGTGGCTTGCTTGACGCTGCTGCTCCGGATGCAGCAGCGTAAGCGAAGAATCCGCGGGCAGGAAATCGCTGAAGGCCGCGCGGCGCCGCTTCTGGTGCCGCTCTTCGAGTACCGAAGCAAGCTCAACCTGCTTGGCTGGCCGCTGGTTCACATCCGCATCCGGGGCGGGCTAGAGCGCGGGCCGGTCAAGGCCTGGATCGCGGTGGGCGACGCGGCCATCGGTCTGATCTTCGCTTTCGGCGCCATCGCCGTAGCGCCATTCAGCTTCGGCGGTCTTGCCGTCGGCCTCCTGACGATGGGCGGGCTTGCGGCTGGAATCATTTCGTTCGGTGGATTCAGCTTCGGTCCGTGGGCCCTGGGCGCGTCTGCTTTCGGCTGGAGAGCTTATGGCGCCGTGGCGGTTGGGTGGTCGGCGGCGCAAGGCGCAGTGGCTGTCGCCGGGGATTATGCGATGGGCCTCGTAGCACTGGCACAGCACGCCAACGATGCGTCCGCCGAGGCTTTCTTTCGGAACAGCGCCTTCTTTCAGGCCATGCCTTCTGTGATGCGACACGCACAGTGGCTCTACCTGCTGTGTCTGCTGGCGCCGGCGCTTCGGTGGTGGCGGCACAAGAAGAGCAAAAGCAACTGCTCACGACTCAACTGGAAAAACCAGGGACAGCGGGACTGTTGAAAAAGCCCACCAACGTTAATCCAACATACCATCGGCGCGGGCACGGGCGTCTGGCTCTATTCGCGCGCCTGCGGGAACTGCCGCGCGGAGATGAGAAGAGTCCCGATCCCTGCGTACACAGCCGTCAATCCAATGGCTTGCAACGCGATGAGGAATCGCGTTAGGAATGTGTCGCCAGCACTGCTCATAATGAGTTCCAGAGGCGGGCAGGCGTACTTGAGAAAATAATGAAACGCGTGCGTCAGCCAATAATTCGGCCAGTTCTGCATGAGAACAGCAAATGGTACGAGTACGACCGGCGTGCCGAGGATCAGGATCGCCGAGTTGAACTCCCGCTTCACCACGACTGAAACCGTGGCGGAAAGCGTCGCGCAACAGCAGAACAGCAGAAAGCTCGCGATCACCGTCCATGCGGCATACCGCATATCACTTTTTCCGGTCAGACGGTGCATTACGACGATAATCACGGTAGCGATGGCGAAGTGCACGATCCCCTGCCCCGCAAGGCCAGCGGCTCGCCAAAGGTACAGTTCCGTCGCGCGCATCGGTTTCGTGATGAGCATCGCCATGCGACCCGATGCCACGTCGTCTCCGAATATCCCAGCGCTGATGAAGAGCGGCAGCAGGAAGCCGCTGAAACCAACCAGCACCGGCTGCCAATGCATTTCCGACAAATCGGGAATGAATATGAATACGTATATGGCAATCCAGGCCATATGCAGGATGAGAACGAACCGCCGCCGCAGCAACGTTTCCTTCATCAGTTCCCAGGAGCGCATGGCTCATTTCCCGCCGTTGTAAAGCCGCATGAATATCTCTTCCAGGCTCTCGCCCTGCGGCGTCACGCTGGTGATCGAGACGCCTTCCTTCACCAGTTCGCGCACGATCTCCGGCACCTCGTCCGGGCTGCTCACCGTCACGATCAGTTCGGCGCCGTCCGACTCGATCAGGACGCGAGAAGCCAGCGCCCGCCGCGCTGCCGCCTGGCCGCCAGGCGAAAAGCCGATCCTCACGCGGCCAGCCGTGGTGGGCACATTCCGAGAGTCGAAGTGCGCAATCTCGCCTTTGTATAGGTAGATGAACCTCGAAGTGAGTTGCTCGAGTTCCCCCAGCCGATGTGAACTGATCAGGATCGTCGCGCCGGAATCGCGCACGCCTTTCAACAGTTCGCGTAGTTTGATGATGCCAACAGGGTCCATTCCGTTGCTCGGCTCATCGAGGAGCAGGACCTTGGGACTGTTCGTCAGCGCGATCCCAAGCGACAGTCGCTGTCGCATGCCCAGCGAAAATCGGCCGCATTTTCTGTCCGCGACTTCTCGAAGGTCCAACTGATCGAGGAGCCGGTCAGTCTCGGCGTGGCACTGCCGCGAGGACATCCCGCACAATGCGGCGTGATATCGCAGCGTGGCGCGCGGAGAATGGGAAGGCATCAGAGCGGGCGTCTCCGGCATGTAGCCAAGGCTTCGGTGCGCGGCTAGCGAGCGCGCGGGATGGCCGCAGACGGAGATGCGCCCTTCCGTGGGCCGGATCAGCCCGGCGATTAGTGTCAGCAGCGTGGTCTTGCCTGCCCCGTTGGGGCCGATCAGCCCGACAATCTGCCCTGGCTCGATGACCAGCGACACAAAGCGGAGAGCACGCACCCATTGGGCGCGCGCTCTCCAAAGGCTACGATACGTCTTGCAGACATACTCGCACTGAATCGCCGGCGCTGCTTTCTCGTTCGTCGCGTTCATCGCGCTCCGCCTGTGGGGTCTTGCCGCCGGTCCTAGAATCCGCCGTGAATCTCCCATCGGTCCGGCTGGTTATAAACCGCGCGAATCGCCAGAGAGAATGTCCTCACGGTTTTGACTTCGTCCACCTCAAGTTCAATCTCGCAGGGAACCCGGACGCCGCCGACACCCGGAATCTCCATCGGGACAGGCTGACTCACGGAGACGATCCTCACAAAATGCCAATGCGTCTTCGCTAACATCTCCTCCATTTTCGGTCCGGGAATCCCGCTAAACAACTGCCCTGCTTTCGTGTAGTCTTTCGCAATGAGCGCCTCGAAGAATTCCCGCGCGACCTTCTGAGCGATCTCGTTGTCGCTGAGATTGCCCTTTTCCAGGCCGATCTTCTGCGTTGTCTCATCTACGCGCAGAATGTCTCCCGGCGGATTGAGCGTAAAGACCGATGCAGGGATCGGCTGGTTATAATCGAGAAAGCGCCTGCGCCCGGTGAAGACCATGTTACCGCCTTTGCCGGCGAAAGTTTCGATCTGCTGAACAAGGTTGGTCTTGCGGTCCACGAGGTAGACTTCCCTCAGGTCCGCCGGCTCCGACCACTGAGCGATCAGAACGATCGGCAGCAATTGTTCCCACTCAGGCACTTCCTGCGTGGAGATCTGAACCTTCTTTTTCGATTCGGCCTCTTTCAGTCGCTCCATCACCAGTTTCGGGTCAAATGACTGCCGCAATTCCCCAACCTTGCGCTCCATGCTGGGCTGCGGAACGACGGCCAGGCCCTTCTTGTCCTTGAACCACACCGTCGCCTTGCCGTTTTGCCATACCACAACCTTAGCGCCATCCTCCGTGAATGGAAATTCTATTCTCAGGCGCAGGAGTTCGCCGTTTTCCCCATACTCCGCCCACCCTTCCGAGATGCTCCGTACGATTTCGTATGTGAGCTTCCCGTTCGCGTCCGCTTTCAGACTCCCTGGCACCTCATTCAGAAAATGGAGGCTTGTGATATGCTGGTTCGCCTCCAACGTGTCGCTAAGCGCGTAGGCACGCGGGGTCAGCACGGCGACTAGGCTGACAACAGTCGCAATGACGGCAGCAGCAGCCAGGCTAATTCGGAACGGATGTCTCTGGAACATGTTCTTCTCCTTCACCTTCGTGAAATCCTTGTCTAACGGGATGTTCGACATCACCTTCGTCGTAAAGCCGGCTGCTTTCGCCCGCTGGCCGCCCCTTAGCAGCCGGTCTCGCAGCGCGGTTGCAGCCTTCAGTTCGTTCTGACACTCCAGGCAACTCTCCAGATGCTGAGCGACCAGCGCTTCCTCGCGTTGGAACAGAACGCCCTCAAGGTGGCTGACCAGGAGTTCACTGCATTCCCGGCAATTCATGGCCGCGCCTCCCGATACTCCAATGG
>JBAVYF010000165.1:0-2693 GCA_049698655.1 Occallatibacter sp.
TTATTGACCTCGCCTCCGCCAGTGTAGACCGCCCAGGTCCAGTAGCTGTTCGTGGTGTCGCCCCACACGACGGACCCACAGATGGAGGCGTTGAATGTTAGCACCAGGTAGGCCCCGGTCACGTTCGTCCAGTTCCCCGCGGTCCAGGACTCGTTGAAGGAGTAGAACGTCACGTTGGCGACGGTCAACGTCGGCGGAACCGGGGGCGTGGTCGCCGACGCGCAGTCCGACGGCGCGCTCCATCCCGTGCTGTTCTCTGCGTTGACGGTGAAACTGTACGGACTATTGGGGACCAGTCCTATCCAGTCGTACGCCGTGATCACGCCCAGGATCGCGTTGGTGATGTCGTCCCCATAGACGCAACCCGACCCCGCGTAGGTGGTTACGTTCAGGTCATCGAGCGGCCCGACCGGGTTGACCCATGTCAGGTCGATTTGGGTGGTATTGTAGGGCGTAGCCACAAGGTCGGTGGGCGCGGGCGGCGAGTCGAACGTGGTCGCGTCCGCGCAGGCCGAGTTGGCGCCGACTCCCGACACGTTTGAGGCCGTCACGGAGTACGAGTACGTGGTTCCAACCGCCAGCGAGCCACGAACGGCGACCGTACCGGGCGCCATCGCGAAGGTGTCCAACGGGCCGCCTGTACATCCGGATCCCGCCCACTCGGTCACGTTGTTGCCGGTCAGGGGACCGGCGGGATTCGTCCACGCCAGGTCGACCACGGTCGACGACACCGGGGTTGCCGTCAGCCCAGTCGGCGCCGCGGGGACCGGCCACGCCAGCTCGACCCAGAAGAAGTCGAACACCGGGACGTATCTGCCCGGCGTTCCTGTATCCGTACCGTTGAGGGTGTTCCCGTACGCCGTCAGGTTGCCCGATACGACCGGGGCGATCCCCGCCGGCACATCGTAGACGAAGGCGGGGAACCGCCAGGCCGGGCGGTGGTCTCCGTAGGCGCCCGCCAGGATGGGCGTGCATGAGAGCGGCACGCCTACCGGCACGGTGAACTGGCACGATTCATTTTGGCCGCCGGAGACCGGCTCCGTGAACACGGCCACCGTGTTCTCGGCCTGCGCTGGGAGCTTGGCCCAGTACGGGTCCCCTATGAAGCCCGCGCCCGCCTGGCCCGATGCGACGATCGTCTTGAGCTCACCCGACACCGCGACCGCCCATCCCCCGGTGTAGGGCATGTGCGGCGGGCTGGTCCCCGTGGTGATTACATCGGTCCCCGTCGTCGCGGTCACGGCCGTCCACAAGGCGTCGTCCCCGGTGTTGCCGTCTTGAACGTAGGACCATGAGTTGCCCTGACTGTCGCCCGGCAGGGCGTCCGAGAATCCCTCCAGCAGAATAATGCGCTGGCCGGCCACCGTCGGCAGGGAGATGGTCGTGTTGCCTTGGGCGACCGCGCCGAAGGGGTCGAGGGTCTGCGCGCGGGTAGTCGCCGCCGCGCATGCGCTGGCGGCGCTCGTCCCGCCCGAGTCAGTGATAGTCACGTTAAAGCTATAGACCGTCGCGGGCGTTAGCGCCGTGAAGTTCTGAAACCCCCAGTTGCCCGTCTGTACGTCGACCGCGGTCCCGCTTCCCGAGCACGAGGCGCCTGAGTACTCGTTGAGGGTCGCGTGGTCGCTCCCCACAAGGGTCGAGCTATCGTTCCAGATTAGGTCGACCTCCGAGTTCGACACGGCGATCGCGGAAGCGGTTGGCGCGGCTGGTACGGGCGAGCTGAGCGGGCTGAGCGTGACGACCTGAGCATAATTGTAATCCGCCGCCGCCAGCGAGAAACTCGGGTCGAACGTGATGGTCCCACCGGCTCCCACGTACGTCCAATTCCCTCCAATGCGATCCATCGCGAAGCCCAGAGCTGAGGTGGTTCCGCTGACCCAACCGGCCGGGCTCGTCACATAATCCACCGCGTCGAGCGTGGCCCAATCGCCGAGCGCGAGCCCGCACGCGGCGGAGGGCGCTGACGAACTCACGGGCGATCCGCCTTGAGCCACGGTGCCGACCGACACCGACACGGGGCCGAGTGGAGTGACCCACCATGCGATCATCGTCGCGGCCATGGAGGTGGAAGGGGTGAGCGTCAGCGTTACCAACCCGCTTTTCGTCGTGGTCGCGTTCCATGTGTCCCAATAGTCGTACCCAATCGCGACCGACGTATCGTGCGTAAAGTAATCTCCTGAGTCTCCGAGCGTGTACGTGGTCGGGTACTCAGATTCGGCGCTCACGACAAAGACGTCCCCGGGGGAAACGGGATAGAATGATACGTTCAACGGAGTCGTGCCGTACGTTGCCGAGGCGGCGGCCCCGACGTCGTTGATGGTTGGGCCGGGGCACGAACTACTCGAGGAAGCCGCGGCATGAAGGCCGCTCGAATGCGACGCTGGGGCCGATGGGCCGGCGGCCGCGAACGTGGCGATCCCTGAGAATCCCACGAGCACGAGTGCCGTGATCAGGAGCACGACCGTTCGGCTCGGTTCATTCGCCTGCGTGTTCTTCCTCATGTTCAGTCTCCTCGGAGCAGGTCGACGCCTTTGACGATCACCCAGGCGACGATCAGCACTGCGCCCACGACTCGGCCCCTGGGAATCCCCCGACGCCAACCCGAACCCTTCACACCCACAACGTCCGGGTGCCGGACCGCCCTTCGGCTATTTGATATATTACATTTGTCTTACTTGTGTCGGACACGGGGG
>JBAVYF010000166.1:0-2574 GCA_049698655.1 Occallatibacter sp.
GGCCGTACGAACCCTTTCTCTTCAATATCGGCAGCATGGTCGCCACCATCCTGGAGAACCGGGACAATACACGCTCCCTGGCGGAAGTGAATGCGCAACTGAACCGGCTGGTCGACGAGCTTGAAGACCGCGTGACGGACCGGACGAGGGAACTCGAAACAACCAACGAGTCTCTCAGGCTACACGATCTGGCTTTGGGAAAAGCCAATCGCACCTTGTCTACGCTTAGCGCATGCAACCAGGCGCTGGTGCGCGCCGCAAACGAAACCGAACTTCTCAATTCCATATGCCGGCTTATCGTCGAAACCGGCGGCTATCGCATGGCTTGGGTAGGCTTCCCCGAGCAGGATCCGGCCAAGGCAGTGCGGCCGGTGGCTCAATACGGTCATGAAGAAGGATTTCTGACGGCAGGTAAATTCAGTTGGGCAGACACCGAACTCGGTCGCGGTCCCACCGGCACGGCCCTGCGGACCGGAACAATCCAGGTCAATCAGAACTTCCTGACGAACCCGGCGTTGGCGCCGTGGCGGGAGGAGGCGCTCAAGCGCGATTATCAATCCAGCATCGCGCTGCCGCTGGAGGGCTCTGCCGGCATATTGGGTGTGCTGACACTCGATGCTGCGGAGCCTGACGCCTTCGATGAAACCGAGGTAGCACTATTGCAGGAACTCGCCGGCGACCTCGCTTTCGGCATCGAAACCTTCCGCATGCGCGTCGAGCACGAGTTCAACACCCGCGAGCTTCTTCACCACGAGAAGATTCTGCGGCAGAGCCTGGAAGACTCCATCAAGACCATCGCCAATACCGTGGAGATGCGCGATCCATATACGGCTGGTCATCAACAGCGGGTCAGTCAGTTGGCCACAGCCATATCGAGGGAACTGGGATTGCCGGAAGAAACCATTTTGGGCATCGGGCTGGCTGCGAACATCCACGACCTGGGAAAGATCAGCATCCCCGCGGAGATTCTTTTAAAGCCGGAAAAATTGACTGAGATCGAATTCATGCTCGTGAAGACTCACTCTCAGTCCGGATATGACACCCTCAAAGACATAAGGTTTCCCTGGCCTATCGCAACGATGGTGTGGCAGCACCACGAAAGGCTGGACGGTTCGGGCTATCCGCTTGGACTCAAGGGAGACCAAATCCTATTCGAGTCGCGCATTCTGGCCGTGGCGGACGTAGTCGATGCAATGACTTCGCTTCGACCCTACCGGGCGGCGTTGGAAATCGATATCGCGCTCGATGAAATTCAACGAGGCCGCGGCACTGCCTATGACCCGGCGGTCGTGGATTCGTGCTTGAAGCTGTTTCCGGATAACCGATTTCCATTCCCAGGCTGACTCATCCCTGTTATTGCCGGCAAGTCCCACCGATATAGTAAGTGGCAGCCACTTCCCTGTTTACCGCCGCTGCGTTCAAGCCGGGAGGGCTGCTGCCGCCTGGCTCAAGATTTTGAGCACGGAACCAACTTAGGCCGCGAAGATAGACTTTCACCCGCGCGGCGCGTGTGAGTCCGCCCTCGGCCGCTGCCCGTGGTTCTTACTCCGCTACGCCCGCCCGCTCAACAAACACCTGCTGCGGAGCCTCCACTTCAACCGCCATCCCGCTGACCTTCAGCTTGAGGGTCTCGACTTCGGGTTTGCCGTTGAGGTGAGCGGAAAAGCCCAGTTCGTACTGGTTCCCAAGGTGGCGGGTGAGATCCTCAAAAAACGGCTGCATGGAAACGGGGTTGCCGATCCCCTCCCAGAAGTTCCTGCCGCCCGTCGCATCGGTCACTTCATTCAAGAGGCTCTGGCCGGTATTGTTCGCGTACATGGAGCGATCGGCGAGACCCTGATTGAGCCAGTAGATCGAGTAGACGACCAGGCGAGCGCGGACGGAGTCGGAAATTGCCGCCTGGACATAAGGATCCTCGGGATCGAATCGCCTCTCGTAGTTATCCACGCCGTCGGTCACCATCAACACTTCACGCCGGGCATCGCGATCCCCGGAGGGCCAGTGCTGGGCAAGGTCGGAGAGGCAAAAGTACGGGCTGGCGCTCGAGCCGGGTGAGCCTCCGGGCATGTGAAGCGCGCGCAGCACCTCGGCGTGATCTGCCGACAAAGGACCGGCAAAAAGCGCACGCCCGTTCATCATGTACGCAATGCCAGCCCTCACATTCGGCGGAAGGCTGTTGACAAAATGCTCAATGTCGCTGAACTGGGATCCCAGGCTGTTGCGGGCTGAACTGTCGATCAGCAGCACCAACTCCAGCCTCGCGTCCGGACCGCGCAGCGGCGCCCAACTGGTGACTGTAGCCGCTTTCCCGTTTATCTTGATGGTCAGGTCTTTTTCGGTGATGCTCGCAGGCATCTCGCTATGCCCCTTGGGGAGAATCGTCACCACGGCCCGTCCCTGACCAGAGGGCTTCTCACTCTGCGAAAACGCCGGCAACGCTATCAACAGCGCTCCGGCGGTCATCCAAATCGCCATTTTCCGGTTTTTCATAAAGTTCCCCTTTCGAGGTGCGGTCGCTGCCCACATTCTAATACGGCTCGCCACTGCTGCGTTAGACGCGTGGACATCGAGTTT
>JBAVYF010000167.1:0-4823 GCA_049698655.1 Occallatibacter sp.
GGGGGGAGGGGGTAGGTAGGGGGTGGGGGTGGTACGGACCGGGCAGATACCTGACATATTGAAGAGGAGTTTGGACTACTTTTGTTCATACTGCCAGTGTGCGCCGACGGAGGGTAATTATCTGCAAGGACTGGCGGTCAGCCGAACGCTTCCGAAAAGCCGACTTCAGGGGAGTGATCTTTCGTTGAGATGCCTAAGCCACTAAATATCAACCACTTGGTTTGCTTTTTCAGCCGTTTGCTGCCCCCTACGAGTCTTTGCTAGGAGCGTCGGCGCGCTTTCTCCAACACAGCCCAATGTCCGAATAGGCGGTCACCCGACCGCCCCCCGGAAACATGCACGAACAAAATGAAACGAATGGAAGAAAAGTCCGAAATTGCCAGACTTCAGGAGCCGCTCTCCGTCATACTCCCCAACTCTGCACCCAGTGTGCAAACACATGCCAGGGCGCGCTTGGTCCGATAATGCGGGTGAACTGCCCCATAACGATCAGAAACAAGCTCCCCCACATCGTCGCGCGATGAATCTTGCGCGTGGACCACAAGTCATATCCGGCCAGCAAGAGAAGGAGAACATACGTGGCGGCATAGGCTGGGTACACTTGACGGAACAGAATCGGGACGTGCCAGCGAAAGAAGGTGGCCCGTGTGAGACAAACGGTTGCGATGATGATGAGCCGCTTGTGCGCTGCCGCATCCCTCCGCAGCGCGTATGCAAACCCGGCAAGCACAGCAAAGTCAAACGCGTCTGTAAACGTGACAGAGAGAAGACCGAGCACCAGTTCCATTGACGGAGCGCCCTTCACCCGCACGGCAAGGCCCGCGGCAGTCAGGACCACCATCACCACCATCGCAATAGCAAGCACGAACCCCGCCATGCCGAGCTTGCGGTGCCAACCAACCCGCTTGGCTGAAATGAGGCCCGTCTGCACCATCAGCAGAATCATCCAGGCACTGAATACCGCTGCGTGGATGTGTACAATCCGCGATGGCAACGGAGCTAGAAAACCGCCCGCCAGGTAGTACGTGGGTGCAAAACCGATCGCTACGACTGCCGCCAGGAGGAGGGTCATCGCGAAGAAGAACTGCCGGTCATACTTGCGTCCCGGCAGGCCCTTCGACAGATTGGCAGGAACCGCTGCGTTAATAGACACGTTGCCCTTTCAAATTCCCCGGCACGTTCGACCGCAAGTTGACGTAACGAAGAGAGAAACCACTATAGCATTCAGAGCGCGCCCGTGGAGCAAATGATTCGATTCTAATTGGCAGGCAGCGCACTCGAAACGAGCCACGATGAATGCCTTCATGCAAAATGCAGCTTCATCACGGCAAGGCTGGGGAACAGGACCAACTCCACTCATTGCGAGCTACTGTCCAATGGTCGCCTATTCGGAAGTTACTCTTTGGTCAATACTTGCCGTGAACCGGAGACCGACGGACCAACATGGGTGAGAATGTCAGACTCCCGACGCCCCGAAATCGACGATTTTCAGCCCGATAAGCAGGATCGGTAACGGAAAACGCCCACGTCGCAAGGAGCGATTCCCGGTTCGTCGGGTCCCCCAACCATGACCGCAGCCTCATCGCGGTCATGGTTGGGATAGCACGAATTCAACCCGAGCGCCTTTCTGACCCCTGATCCCTGCTCCTTGCACTTTGCAGATTATTTCCCTCTCTTGGCGCACAATCGCTCCAGAATCACTTTCACAACCTGTGCGGACCGAAGCGAATGTCCCAGAGGCTGAGGCTAAAAGCAAACAGCTAAAAGCTAGAAGCTGGAAGCTGAAAGCTCGATGTATCGTCAAAACGCCCGTAACCCCTTTGCCAACAGGATTCTGCGGCGAACTCCAGCAGAATCAGGAATTTGCCGCGCTACCCACTTCGCATCTCATTGAAAACAAGCAGCTTCCCAGCAGAATACGGGGGGAGAGGGTCGAAATGTATCAGGAATGTCGTCACATTATGCCCAGTGGCGTCAGGTGTCATTCGCCTGCCCTGCGCGGTATGCATTATTGCTATTTCCACACGCGTCTCCACCGTCTCGCCTCTGCGCAAGGCGGCGGCAAGGAAGAACCGCTCAACCTCCATGTACTTGAAGACCGCAGCGCCATTCAGCTCGCGCTCTCCCAGGTTCTCAACGCCCTCGGCTCCTCAAAGCTCGATCCTCGCCGTGCCGGCCTCTTTCTCTACGGCCTCCAGATCGCCTCGCAAAATGTCGAACGCAATGAGGACATCGTTCCAAGAACAGCAGTGGCTTCCCTCACCCTCACCCGCGACGGAGAAGAACTCGCCACGGAAAAAAGCGTCTGCGAGCCTCCCGAAGACTGTTCTACCTGCGGCAAGCGAGACGACTGCGAAGACTACGAGCCCGAAGAGGACGAAGAAGAAGAGGAAGACTGAGGTCGTCCCATCGCATAAAATCCCTGTATGTGCGGAATCGTCGGTTATGTTGGCCCCAAGAAGGTCGTTCCGGTCATTATTGAAGGGCTGCGGCGGCTGGAATATCGCGGCTACGACTCGGCGGGGATCGCCGTGGGCAGTCCCTCCAGCTCGACTCTTGATGTGCGGCGCGCACCGGGCAAGCTGTGCAACCTGGAAGAAGTGTTGCGCGAACATCCGCTGGATGGCAGCTACGGCATCGGCCACACACGCTGGGCCACGCATGGGCGGCCTACCGAAGAGAACGCTCACCCGCATCGGGATTGCACGGGCCGCATCGTTGTGGTCCACAACGGCATTGTCGAAAATTATCTAGACCTGAAGCGCGAGCTGACCGCGCTCGGCCACAAGTTTGTCACCGAAACCGACACCGAGATTATTGCCCACCTGATCGAGCAGGTGCAGAAGGACGCCGAGGCAGCGGGACAACCGATTTCGCTCGAAGTTGCCGTTCGCCGCGCCGTCAAGCGGCTCACCGGAGCCTTTGCTCTGGGCGTTTTGTCGGCCGCCGAGCCGGACAAAATTGTCGCCGCCCGCCAGGGCCCGCCGGTGGTTATCGGCGTGGGCGAGGGCGAGTCGTTTGTCGCCTCCGACGTGCCCGGCATCCTGCACCACACGCGCAATATCTACTTCCTGGCCGACGGCGACATGGCCATCCTCACCTTGGCCGGCGTGGAGCTGACCGACTTTGAAGGCAAACCCATCCAGCGCGAAATCACGCGCATCCTCTGGGATCCGATTCAGGCGGAAAAGGGCGGCTACAAGCACTTCATGCTCAAGGAAATCTGGGAGCAGCCGCAGGCAGTTCGCGACACCACGCTGGGCCGCGTTTCGCTCGACTCCGGCAAAGTTTTTCTGGGCGAGATGAAGATCTCCGACGAAGAGCTGGCCGCCGCCTCCAGCATCAACATCGCCGCCTGCGGCACCAGTTGGCACTCCGCCCTAACCGGCAAGTACATGATTGAGCGGCTGGCGCGCCTGCCCGTCGATGTGGACTATGCCAGCGAATATCGTTATCGCAATCCCATCCCCGACCGCAATGCCCTCGGCCTGCTGATCACCCAGTCCGGCGAAACCGCCGACACTCTGGCCGCGCAACGCGAGATGAAGACGCTGGGCTCAAAAACCGTGGCCATCTGCAATGTGGTGGACGCCATGGTGGCCCGCGAGGCCCACGGCGCCATCTACACCCACGCCGGCCCGGAGATTGGCGTCGCCTCGACAAAGGCCTTCACCGCGCAACTCACCGCGCTGTTTTTGCTGGCCCTCAAGTTAGGTCAGCTCCGCGGCAGGCTTGACCAGGCCCAGTCGGTGGCGCTTATCGAGGAACTCAGCCGCATCCCCTCCAAAATTGAAGAGGTGCTGCGCTCCTGCTCCGCGCAGTGCGAGCAACTGGCCAAGGAGTTCTCGACCGCCCGCGACTTTCTCTATCTCGGCCGCGGCATCCACTTCCCCATCGCTCTGGAAGGCGCTCTCAAGCTGAAGGAGATCTCTTACATTCACGCCGAGGGCTATCCTGCGGGCGAGATGAAGCACGGCCCTAACGCTTTGATTGATGAAACCCTGCCCGTCGTGGTGCTGGCCACGCGCGACGAATCCGACCCCGCTTCAAAGCTGCGCTACGAGAAAACCCTCTCGAACATTCAGGAAGTCACCGCCCGCTCGGGCCGGGTGATTGCCGTGGCCACTGAAGGCGACACGACTATCGGCGGCCTGGTGGAGCACGTCATCCCCATTCCCCCGGCCATTGAGCTGCTTGCGCCGCTGATCGAGATTGTGCCGCTGCAGTTGCTGGCTTATTACATCGCCGTCCGCCGCGGCTGCGACGTGGACCAGCCGAGAAACCTGGCCAAGTCAGTCACCGTCGAGTAGATTTTCCGGGGGTTGCAACTGGTGACTGTTGGTGGAGGAGGGCGAAGGTTGTCGGAGATTGCACAACAGGAGACCGTTCTTCACGCTGATGGACCGGGGCCAGATTGCCCGCCGGAGAGTCCATTGGCGCCGAAGTGGTTTGCAGTCTACACCTCGCCCCGCCATGAAAAGCGCGTGGGTCAGTACCTGAGTCTGAAGGGAATAGAGCATTATCTGCCCCTTTATAGTACGCAGCGCAAGTGGAGAGACGGCTCGAAGGTCACACTGGATCTGCCGTTGTTTCCCGGATATCTTTTTGTGCGCATCGACCGTAGCGAGCGCGTGCATGTGCTGCAAGTGCCGGGGGTGCTGAGCTTTGTGGGCGGAACGGGCCGCCAACCAGCTTCGTTGCCGGAGGCGGAGATCGCCGCGCTGCGCGCCGGCCTTGCCCTTCGCCACGCCGAACCGCACACTTTGCTGACCGTGGGGCAGAGGGCTCGCATTCGATCCGGTCCGCTGGCCGGGATGGAGGGC
>JBAVYF010000168.1:0-5034 GCA_049698655.1 Occallatibacter sp.
TGAATCTCGTACATCTCGGCCACCGCCGAGATCATGTACGCGCCCTTGGTTTTGCGTTTTGCGGCCATAAGGTTACCGAATCAGCTTACCTTAGTTTGTTCGCGCAGTGCTCCTGGAATCGCCGGCCCTACAGCTTATCAAACAGCGCAACCCGCGGGTCCTGGTTGTTCAGCTTGGCCAGCTCGCGCATGATCTCGCGGCTGCGCTCGTCGTTCAGGTGCGGAACCACCACCTCGACGGTCACAATCTGGTCGCCGCGCTGGTCGGGGCGCTGCGCGTTCTCCACGCCCCGCTCCCTCATGCGCAGCTTTTGTCCACTCTGCGTGCCGGGAGGAATCTTCAACTGCGCGCGGCCGTCGATGGTGGGCACGTCCACCTTGGCCCCCAAAGAGGCCTCGGGCACGGTCACCGGAACCGTCAGATGAATGTCGTCGCCCAGGCGCGTGAAGACAGGGTGCGTGCCGGTGCGCACAATGAGGTAGAGATCCCCCGCCGCGCCGCCGTTCAGCCCGGCGTTGCCCTTGCCTTGCAGGCGAATTCTCTGCCCGTCGCGCGTGCCGGCCTTGATGCGAAACTCGACGGACTCGCTGCGGCTGACCACGCCCTCGCCGCGGCAGGTGGCGCAGGTGTTCGTCGTGTGTCCTGTCCCGTTGCACCGCGGGCAGGAAATGTTGAACTTCATCCGCCCGCCCATCTGCGTCACATGGCCCGTGCCATTGCACTCCGGGCACTGCGTAGGTCCGCCGCTCGAGGACTGCCCATGGCAGGTGGGGCAGCTCTCCTGGCGATGCACATCGAGCCGCGCCTGGCCGCCGCGGATGGCCGTCCAGAAGTCCACCGTCGCCTGGTACTCGAGATCGGTGCCCGGCTGCGGACCGCGTGGGTGCTGCGGCTGCTGCGCCCCGCTGAAGATGCCGGAAAAGATGTCCTTGAAGCTGCCCCACGAAGCCGAATCTGCCGGCGAACCCGCCCCTGCCCGTTGGCCCCCTGGGTATCCTGACCGCGGCCCCGGCCCGCTCTGGAAGCCCGTGAAGTCGAAGCCGCCAAAGTCCACCGGCATTCCGTGTCCGCCGCCCTGCCGCGCATAGGCCTCGGCCGTCGCCGGGTCGATCTGGTCGGAGTAGAACCCAACCTGGTCGTAAATTTTGCGTTTCTTTTCGTCGCTCAGCACGTCGTTGGCCTCGGAGATCACCTTGAACTTCTCCTCAGCCTGCTTGTCGCCGGGATTCACGTCCGGGTGATACCGCCGCGCCGCCTTGCGGAAGGCTTTGCGAATCTCCTCCGCCGTTGCCGTCTTCTTCACGCCAAGCGTGCCGTAATAGTCCTTGTTCGTGGTCGTGGCCATAGTCGCCTTAGGAATCTCGTTTTGTTACGCTGTTTGGCCAGAAATCTGTTCCCTCGCTGGCACTGATCTTCTTCCAGTAATTATCGGCCGCCTGGCGGAGTTGGCATTGGGAATGGCATCCAAGTCCGCCTTGCCTTCTGCCAACTGCATGAGGAACTCCTGGGCAGAGAAGGCTTTCAGATCCTTGAGTAGTTTACCGGCGCGGATGTAGCTGCCGTCGGCCTGCTGTAGGCGGGCCTTGAGGGTATCGGCCAGATAGGCGGGCAGAATCTCGTCGTGGATGCGGGCCAGTGCGGCCGGGTCGCGGACCGGGAAGGCCACCTCGCAGCGCTCGAAGAGGTTGCGCGGCATCCAGTCGGCCGAGCCCAGATAGGTTTCGTCGTGGCCGCCGTTGGCGAAGTGGAAGATGCGCGAGTGCTCCAGGAACCGGCCCACGATGGAGCGGACCCTGATTCGTTCCGACAGGCCCTTGACACCGGGGCGCAGGATGCAAAGCCCCCGGACGATCAGGTCGATCTCGACGCCAGCTTGCGAGGCCGCATAAAGTGCCTCGATCACCGAGGGCTCGAGCAGGGCGTTCATCTTGGCTACGATGTGGGCGGGCCGTCCGGCCTGGGCATGCTCCTGCTCGCGGCGGATGAGGCCCAGGAAGCTTTCGGCCATGGTCAGGGGCGCCACCAGCAGCGGCCGGTAGTCGTCTATCTCGGCGTGCGCGGTCAGGTAGTTGAAGACCATGTGCACCCGCTCGGTGATCTGCGGATCGCTGGTCAGCAGGCTCAGATCGGTATAGTAGCGGGCGGTGACGGGGTTGTAGTTGCCCGTGCCCAGGTGGCAGTAGCGGCGGGTTTGGCCGTCTTCGTCGCGGCGCACCAGCATGGCCAGCTTGCAATGGGTCTTCAGGCCGACTACACCATGGAAGACCTGCACTCCGGCGTCCTCCATGCTACGTGCCCAACGGATGTTTGAGGCCTCGTCGAAGCGGGCCATCAGCTCGACAACCAGCGTGGTCTCCTTGGTGGTGGCAGCCTCGGTCAGCGCCTGGAACATAGGCGAATTGTCGCTAGTTCGATAGAGGGTCTGCTTCATGCTGACCACGTTCGGATCCTCGGCGCCCTGCTGAATGAAGTCCACAATCGGGTCGTATGAATCGTAGGGATGGTGGAGCAGGATGTCGCGCTGGCGCAACTCGTCGAAGATGCTGGCGGACTTGCGGCTCAGTTTGAAGGATTTTGGGGTAAAAGGTAGAAACTTGAGGTCAGGCCGCTGCACGTCGTCATAAAAGAACATCAGCCGCGAGAGGTTCACCGGGCCGTCGCCACGGAAGACCTGACCCTCGTCCAGCTCGAAGTTGACTCTCAGCCGCTCGACGATCTCCTCATCGGCGTCGGTCTCGATCTCCAGCCGCACCGCGTCGCCTTTGCGCCGGTTGTGCAGCTCCACGCGGATGGTCTCCAGCAGCGAGCGCGCTTCTTCTTCCTCGAAGTAGAGGTTTGAGTTGCGGGTAACGCGGAAGGCGGCCCTGGCCAGCACCTCGTAGCCGCGGTACATTCCGCCGAGATTCTGCGCGATCAGGTCTTGCAAGAGCAGGTAGTCGAAGGCGCCGTCGGCCGCTGGCAGGCGGACGAAGCGGGGCAGAGCGCGCGGCACCGTGACCACCCCCAGTACCTGCGGGCCGGAGCTGCGCCGCTTGCGCCGCAGAAGGAGCGCCAGGCACAGAGCCTTGTTGAGTACCCGCGGAAAGGGGTGGGCTGGGTCAATCGAGATGGGAGTCAGCAGCGGGTCAACCTCGCGCTGAAAGTAGCCCTGGGCAAAGGCGCGGGCCTCTTCGTCCAACTCCTCCCACTCCAGCAGACGGACGCCCTGCTTACGCAGCTCGGGAAGCAGATGCTCGTTCCAGCAGCGGTACTCTGCGTCCACAAAGCTGTGAATCTCGGCGGTCAGCGCGGAGAGCGATTCGTCGGGGCGCAGACCGTCATAGCCCGGCTCGCGGTAGCCGTCCTCGATGCGCTGCATCAGGCCGGCCTGGCGGACTTCAACGTACTCGTCGAGGTTGGAGCCGGTGATGGCCAGGAACTTGACCCGCTCCAGCAGCGGGTTGGCCGCATCCTCGGCCTCTTCGAGCACACGCCGGTTGAACTCCATCCAGGAGTGGTCCCTGCCGTTAAAGAGCTTTTGTTTCTGTGTCGTTCGGGCCATCGCTTCCGTTCTGTGCGCCGTAGTTGGCAGTCTACCGCTTTTTGGAAAAACAGGGAATAGGGGGCGGGAATAGGGACTAGGAACTAGGGACTAGGGGTTAGGAAATAATGGATTGGACGCGCGAAAAGGGCTGTGCGCGGGAGGAGAGACTTTTTTGCGCAAAACTGGGCTAATTCGCCCAGCGCCCCTCAGCTCTCCTTGCGGTAGAGCATGTCGCGGATGGTTCGCCTTCTGGCTTCGTTCAATTCGCTCTCCGCTTTGCGGGAGACGGCGTCCAGGCGGCTCTTTTCGGTGGGTTCGCCGGCTTCCGGTGCGCTGCACGCGGGGCAGCGGTTGGCGAAGCCGGGCTTGCCTGGCCTCAGCTCGAACTCTTCCGAGCAGACGACGCAGATTTTGATCGGAAATGTCATACGCGTCCATGATAACGCGAACGATTCTTCCGGTCATCGTTCTGGTTCCCTTGGAAAGCGCGAATCCCGCCTTTGCCGCAAGGGGGAAAACGCGGCGCCTCTTTCCTGGGCGGAGACGGTGCCTGGCTCCCCAATCGGGTCAAGCGTTTACGGCGGACTCCAGCCGTCCGCCCCATTCATTCGATACACTACAGATACGAACCCTGCTGCCTGGCTTTCGCATCCATTAGAGAGCGAACAATTTCAGGGTCAGTAGCGCTTTAATGAGAGTCGAACGGTCCTGATGCCCTCAATTTCTTCAACCAACAGCTCGATTCGGCCCACAGCCCGCGCCCTGGCTCTGGGCCTTATGATGCTGGTCCCCATGGGGCTGGCCGCGCAGGGGTCGCCCAGCGAATCGTTGCAACCGGCCGCGTCGAGCTTTCAGGGCAGTGTGACAAAGGGCGAGGTCTCGGCGCAGCCCATCGACCTCACACTCGACGACGCCATCCAGCGGGGGCTGAAGGCCAACCTGGGCGTCATCCTCAGCAGCGCGCAGACAGCCGCGGCGCGCGGCGAACGGCTCAGCCAGTTGCAAGCTCTGCTGCCCTCGGTGGATGGCAGCCTCAAGGAAACCGTAATGCAGGTGGACCTGCCCGCCGAAGGGCTGCGCATTCCCGGCTTTCCCACCATCATCGGGCCATTTGGATTTACCGATCTGCGGGCTTCGCTGACCTGGTCGCTGATCGATGTGACTTCGCTGCGCAACTACCTGGCCGCGCGCCACAACTTTACCGCCGCTCAATTGTCGGCACAGGATGCGCGCGAGCTGGTGGTGCTGGTCGTGGGCAACGCCTACCTGCTGGCACTGGCCGATGAGACTCGCGTGACGAGCGTGGAAGCGCAGGTGGCCACGGCTAAAATTTCGCTCGACCAGGCGGTTGCCAACCATCAGGCCGGAACGGCGCCGCTGCTCGACGAACTGCGCGCCCGCGTGGATTACCAGTCGCTCGAACAGCAGTTGATTGTGGCCCGCAACGCCCTGGAAAAAGACAAGCTGGCCCTGGCGCGGACGATTGGGCTGCCGCTGGCGCAGAGCTTTAC
>JBAVYF010000169.1:0-18031 GCA_049698655.1 Occallatibacter sp.
ACGAGCTGATCGGCTACACGATTCTGGACGGCAGCACCCTGAGCTTCCTGCCCAACGGTCCCTTCAAGACAGGGAACGAGCCCTCCGCCGTGGCCATCGACCCGCGCGGCAAGTTCATCTACGTCACCAACGCGCTGGATTCCTCGGTCTCGCCCTATGCTATCGACCTGGCCACCGGCACTCCCACGGGCGCGGTGAGTCCCGCCGGCGCCGGCAATAACGCAACAGACACCCAGCCGGCCGCTGTCATGATAGACCCGGCGCTGGGCCGGTTTGTCTATACCGCCAACTACCTGGGCAACTCCGTCTCCGGCTTCCGTCTGGACCCGACTGCGGGCGCGCTAACTACCACCCAGGCTTCACCATACCCCACTGGGGCAAAACCCACGGCGGTAGTCGGCGTTCCTCATGGCAACTATTCCACGCAATCGGTTACCCCGTAGCCGCAACCAACTCCGCAGGCAAATAGGCCCAGCCATTGCGGCTGGGCCTTTTTGTCTGCGCGGGGCTTCCCCCTGACCTAGAGGCTATAATCCCCCTTGATGGAACAATCTCTCCCAATCGAGCCAGCGGAACCCAGGCACCCAGAGACCGCGCCAGTCCTCATCACCAGTCGGAGAAGGGCGGCAGTTGCCCTATGTTTTGCCGGCTACTTTGCGGCGAGGGGATATTGGTCCCTTTTGGTTTCGCACCGTGTTGATGTTTCCGGCTGGCTTTTTCCCTTCAATTCCATCTGGCCCAACTGGGTCGAAGCGATCTTGAATCTGTGGATATATGGATTCATGATCTGGCTTCTAGTCGCGGTATGCACTCGACTACGAAAAGAGGAACGCGTCTTCTGCGCTGTCTGGATTACTGAGATATTAGTTTCACCTCTCAAGTCGCTAGCTCCTATGCCTTTTGCAACAGCAGTTCTTTGGTCTCAGTGGTTTGGAGATTTATTGATGCTGGTTGCTGCGGTAATCATCTACCGAAATATTGCGCATAGCGACAATGTTGGGCCTGAGAGCGATCCCACGGAGACGCAGCCTACTCCCAAATCGACCTCTTAGATCGATTCCCTGCTACGCTCCCATCCACTTGCGCAGTTGCCGCTGCGCCGGCTTTTCGACCAGGTACAGCGTCGCCACGGCCAGGGCAATCAGCACCACGTAGCTGAGCCAGGGGTCAAATTGGGTGAGACCCAGCCAGTCGAGCACGTGCGAGTCATGGATCAGGTTCCACAAGTTGAAGTGGAGCAGGTAAAGGCAGTAGCTGGCCTCGCCCACAAAGACCAGCGGGCGCATCCCCATCAGGGTCGCCAGCGGATTCTCCCCGGCCAGCCCCAGGACGATGCAGCCGAAGAGCGGCATCAGCAGGCCGTCGTGGAGGATGGCGTAGGGCACGAGCGGCCCCAGCTCCAGAATGCCGAAGATGCCCGCAAAACCGGCCAGCGCCAGCATCAGGCGCAGGCGGCCGGGCCGCGGCACCAGCTCATCCAGGCCGGCCAGCAGAATGCCGAAGACAAAGCTGGCCAGATGCGGCAACGGGGTGTACTTGAGCGCCTGCAGCCACGGGCCCCAGCTCCAGCGGTCAGGGTGCGCGATGCCGTCCGGATTGAACACCACGTACAGCGTGCCGGGAATCATGCCCAGCGCCCACACCCCGGCCAACTGCACCAGATAGTGCCAGGCCTGCGCCGGCCGCCTGACTCTGGCCAGCCAGGGAAAGAGAACGTAGTAGAAGCTCTCGGCCGGCATGGTCCAGGCCGGAGTGTTCAGGAATGTTGCGATGGAGGGAATCCAGCCCTGCAAAAGCAGCGGCGTCAGCACCATGCCCGTCCAGAACATAGCGTGCGTGTGGGCGCCATACTCAGCCGCCACCATCCGCCAGCTCAACAGCAGGCTCAGCAGGTAGATGGGATAAAGCCGCGTGAAGCGCGCCTTCCAGAAGCGCACGCGGTCCAACTGCCCGGCCCGCGCGCGGTCCGCGTATTTATAGCCCAGCACAAAGCCCGAAAGCAGGATGAAGTAGCTCACGGAGAGGTAGCCGGCGTTGACCACCGGCGCCAGAAAGCCAAACCACTGGGGATTGGAAAAATGAAAAAAAACGATGTTGATGGCCGCGAAGCAGCGCAACCCCGTCAGTGCATTCAGCCGTTCTGGCTTGCGCGTCTCCACTGGCTGTTAGACGCCTCCGGGCAAAAGATAGATGACGGCCTGCAGCTTTCAGCGGGCAGCAAAACGCCTGGCAACTGGCAACTGAGAACTGTTAGCTGTCAACTGTAAGCAGTGAGTAGTCTTACGCCGTGACCAGCGAGCCGACTTTTTCGCCCAGCACCACCCGCCGGATATTCCCCGGCTGGTTCATGTTGAAGACGACCATGGGAAGGTTGTTGTCCTTGCACAGGCTCACGGCAGTCAGGTCCATCACCTTCAGCCCCTGGCGTAAAATTTCCATATAGGTGATCTCGTCGTACTTGATCGCGTCCTTCACCAGCACCGGGTCGGCGCTGTAGATGCCTTCCACCTTGGTGGCCTTCAGCAGCACATCGGCTTTGATTTCCATCGCGCGCAGGCTGGCTGCCGTATCGGTCGAGAAGAAGGGGTTGCCGATGCCTGCGGCGAAGATCACCACGCGGCCTTTTTCCAGGTGACGCACGGCCCGGCGGCGAATGTACGGCTCGGCCACCTGGTTCATGAAGACGGCGCTCATTACCCGGCATTGCACGCCGCGCTTTTCGATGGCGTCCTGCATGGCGATGGCGTTGATGATGGTGGCGAGCATGCCCATGTTGTCGGCGCTCACGCGGTCCATTTCTTTAGCCTGCGCGCCTGCGCCGCGGAAAAAGTTACCACCGCCCACCACCACGCCAATCTCCACGCCCAGCGCGTGCACATCGACAATCTCGCCGGTAATCTCGGCAAGCTTGTCGGCATCCAGGCCGAAGCCGAGCGGGCCGGCCAGCACCTCACCCGAAAGCTTGAGAACAATCCGTTTATACATACCTTTTTGAGTATCGCATAACAGCCGCGCCTTCAGTCCTTGTTCCTGAAGTGGGCATGAGCGCGCAAAAAGGCCCAGGGTTTGCGCCTGGGCCTTGTTCGAATCCTGTATGCTACGGAAAGTTACTCGGCGGCCGCTTCCACGGGCCTGGTGGTCGCCACGGTCCAGTCGGGCGCGCCCACCTTGAAGCGTGCGAAGCGCCGCACGGTGATGTTCTCGCCCAGCTTGCCAACCTTCTGCGCAATCAGTTCCTTGATGCTGACGGCCTGATCCCTGATAAAGGGCTGCTCCAGCAGGCAAACCTCCTCGTAGAACTTGGCCATCTTGCCCTCGACGATCTTCTCGATTACCGGGGCAGACTTGCCGGTGGCGGCGGCCTGCGCGCGGAAGATATCCTTCTCGCGCTCCAGATCGGCCGCGGTCACGTCCTCGGGCTTCACATAGCGCGGATCAGAGGCCGCGATGTGCATCGCGATGTCCTTGAGCAGCTCCTGGAAGTCCTCAGTGCGGGCCACGAAGTCGCTCTCGCAATTCAATTCGAGCAGCACGCCGATCTTGCCTCCGGCATGAATGTAGGTTCCCACCGCGCCCTCATTGGTGGTGCGGGCGGCCTTCTTCTGCGCCGAGGCCATGCCCCGCTTGCGCAACACCACAAAGGCTTCCTCAATGTTTCCCTTGGTCTCCTGCAACGCCTTCAGGCAGTCGCCCATGGGCGCGCCGGACTTTTCCCGAAGCTCTTTCACTAACTTGGCATCAATCTTTTCGCTCACTGTTCTTGTCTCTCTTTTCCTGAAATTAATGGCCCCATCCGGAGCCTTCTGTCTTTCGATCCTTGCCCAACCGGGATTTGTGGTCTCCCACCCTTGCGACAGAAAGAAGTCGCAAGGATGGGGCACGGACCATCTTTGCTGCCCGGCAAAAGAAAAGCGTGGCGCTCAACGCTCGCGGCCACGCTTGTCTCATTCTGCGCATCGCGCGCAGGAAAGATTAAAGAGCGCCCTCGGCCACTTCGGCCTCGTCCAGCGCGGCCACCGCTGCCGGCGCCTTGCGAATGCCGCCGCCTAAGGCCGCTTCCAGGTCCACTTCCTCGGCCTCAACGGGCGCGGCCTCGGCGGCCAACCCATCTTCGGCAACCGGAACAGGGAGCTCCTCCTGGAAGGCCTTGTCGCCCACCAGGTTCACGCCCTCGGAGGCCGAATCGGCGATCTTCGAGGTGAACAGGCGAATGGCGCGCAGTGCGTCGTCATTGCCCGGAATCACGTAATCGACTACCGTGGGATCGCAGTTGGTGTCCACCACGGCAACCACCGGGATGCCCAGCTTGCGGGCCTCCTTGACGGCAATCGCCTCGTTGTTCGAGTCGACGATAAACAGCGCGTCCGGCAGGCGCTTCATGCTCTTTATGCCGGCCAGATTCGCCTGCAGGTGCTTGCGCTCCCGCTCCAGCTTGATCACTTCCTTCTTGGTCAGCAGCTCATAGCGGCCATCGGTGGCCATCTCGTCCAGTTCCTGAAGGCGCTTCACCGACTTCTGCACCGTCACCCAGTTGGTCAGCAGCCCCCCCAGCCATCGCTGGTTGATGTAAGGCATGCCCGCGCGGGTGGCCTCCTCGGCCACAGCTTCCTGCGCCTGGCGCTTGGTGCCGACAAACAGAACCGTCTTGCCGCTGGCGCACAGCTCGGTGACGAACTTCGACGCCTCCTTGAACAGCTTGAGCGTCTTCTGCAGGTCGATGATGTAGATCCCGTTACGCTCGCCAAAGATGTATTCCTTCATCTTGGGATTCCAGCGCTTGGTCTGATGCCCGAAGTGAACACCTGCTTCGAGCAGCTCCTTCATTGTGATCGTGGCCATTGGCCTCCTTCGTGGATTGCATCCGGGTGGGCTTTGCCTTGCCCGGATTGAACCCGCTATTGCGGGAATTTGGTGAAACCAGGGGTCAGGGGTCAGAAAAGCCATGCAAGCCAACTGAGCCCTGAAACCTGATCCCTGCAAGCGCATTAGCGCTTGCTGAACTGGAACCTTGCGCGGGCGCCCTTCTGCCCGTACTTCTTGCGTTCCTTCATGCGCGAGTCGCGGGTGAGCAGGCCTTCGGCCTTGAGCACCTTGCGCAGCTCGGGATTGAACTGGACCAGTGCGCGGGCAACGCCCAGCTTGACGGCATCGGCCTGCGCGGCCACTCCGCCGCTCTTGACGGTGGTCACTACGTCGAAGCTCGAAGCCAGCTCGACCAGCGCCAGCGTCCGCTTGGCGGCCACGCGCTGCTGCTCGGTCACAAAGTACACATCAAATGCTTTGCCGTTGACCTTCCACTCGCCCGTGCCAGGACGTAGAAAGACGCGCGCGATCGCCGACTTACGCCGCCCCGTCCCGTAATACTGAACCAGATCTGCCATTCTTTGCTCTCTCTTCTCGATTCCGGTCTGGCCTCAGGGGCTAAAGCCCCCGCGCCTCTTATTCACTTGAGCGTACGGGCTAAAGCCCGTACCTTTCAAAACCTCTTACGCGATTTCCAACTTCACCGGCTGCTGCGCCTCATGAGGGTGCTTGTCGCCGCGATAGACCTTCAGTTTGGTGGCCATCTGGCGGCCCATCTTGCTCTTGGGCAGCATACCCTTGATGGCCTGTTCCAGAATCATCTCCGGCTTGCGGTTCAACAGGCGGGTGAACGACTCCTCGCGCAGCCCGCCGGGGAAGCCGGTGTAGCGGCGATAAAGCTTGTTCTGCGCCTTGAGGCCGGTCAGGCGGACCTTCTCCGCGTTGATCACGATCACGTGGTCGCCCACGTCGATGTACGGCACATACTGGGGATTCAGCTTGCCGCTCAATACATCGGCAGCCTTGGTCGCCAGACGGCCCAGCGTCTTGCCGCTGGCATCCACAACAAACCATTTGCGGTCAATATTCTTGCCGCTCGGAACAAAGGTACCCATCTCTCTCCTGCCCTCTAAAACGCCTTGAAAAAACCAGAGCAAAGCGCTCTTGCCCGCGCCAATCCGGCGCACGGGCCCAATTTCCACCCACTGCCAAACAAATCTGTTCGGGTGAGGAGTGCGGGGGCTGGCCCTTGAAGGGGCTCTAGCAGTGCCGGAGGCGCGTCGAATAAAACTCGAATCCAGCAGCAGATGGCCTGTTCCAGCCGACCCCTTCAGGGCATCAACCAGCCGGGTCCGGGTGAGCTGACTCACCCCATCGACGAAGACCTGCCGACGGGGGCCCCGACACACTTTGACCCCAGGCGCAACACCGCGCAAGGACTCCAGAATAACCGAATCAGGCCCCGGAGTCAACGCAAACTCCGGCCAGCGACTTGCCGAGGCCGGGAGAAGCCCAGCCAAAGGCAGCCGAAGGCGCTATGGTGCTTCCTCCAGGACTCACCTGGCGGTTCGAGTGAGGAGCCGGGATGCGAGCTTTATCTTTCCGATCTAAACTGAATTGTTTGGCCCATCCTGCGCATTCCCGCAAGACCGCGGGGGATGCGGCATGGTAAACAGGGAGCGTCGCAACGGAGGCAATAAATGAGACAAATTTCGCAAGCATGTTTGTTGAGTGTTGCAGCAGGACTGATGCTGGCAACAGCGCCAGTTTCATCTCAGACGGCAAAACCGCATCCGCTGACCATGCCATTCGCATGCTCGCAAAGTGATTGCCCTTTGCTGGAGGGGGTTCCCCAAACGGCGGGGATGCGCAGCGGTTTTGTGCGCCTGAAACCCGGCGCGACGGTCGGCTGGCACACCACCGGCAAGAACGAGGAAGCTCTGGTGATTCTGCACGGCCAGGGCGAGGCGCTGATCGAAGGCCAGGCTAAGCAGCCGTTCACAGCTTTGGCGCTTGTCTATATTCCGCCCGCGACTCGCCACAACGTGGCGAACACGGGAAATGAGCCGCTTGAGTATGTATATGTGGTAGCGCCCGCGAAGCTACAGTAGGTTTTCCGGCTTCCCATCCTGGGCCAGAAGCGGGTTTTCAGGGGTGGGATTGGCCGCCGGCGGCGACCTCGATGCCGTGCTCGATGAGAGCGAGGATAGAGGCCAGGCTTTCTTCGGCGCCGCGCCGGCTGCCGGGAAGGTTGACGACAAGCGTGCTGCCCCGGAGTCCGGCCACGGCGCGCGAGAGCCAGGCGAAGGGATGGTTCACGGCGCCCAGAGAGCGCATGGCCTCAGCCAGTCCCGGGGCTTCGCGGTCAATTACCCGGCGGGTCGCCTCGGGAGTGCGGTCGCGTGGGCCGAGGCCCGTGCCGCCAACGGTGAGGATCAGGGCTGCGCCCTGAAGGCTGAGTTTTTCGAGCGTGGCGGCTATCCTGTCTTCGTCGTCGGGCAGCAGGCCCGTCCAGATTTCGGCCTGCGGCCACTGCCGGCCGGCGAGCGCCGCCACGGCCGGGCCAGCTGTATCGGTCATCAGGCCCTGTGAGCAACGGTCGGAGACGGTGAGGACGGCGAGGAGCATAAAAGAGATTGTAATTGCTTTACGATCACGGCTTCGGGATGGAAGGCTTGTCCACCACGGCCGGCGAAGGCGTTGCGGACTTCAACTGGCTCAGATCGGCCAGAACCGCTTGCCGGTGAGCCGGGTCTTTTCCGGTTTCGGCCGGCAACGAGGGACCGGCATAGAACGCGAGAATGTTATCGCGCAGTTGGGCCGATGTCTTATCGAAATTATGCGCCGTCAGCTTTGCGAGAAGGTCTGCGTAGGTGTCGTCCGCAAGCGAGTATTCTCCTGCCTCGGTCCTCTTGCCGTCATCGAGATCGCAGTTGGGCAGCACCAGCTTGCCGGCGCGCGCCTCTTCCAGCAGGGCGCGGTAATCATCAGTGGTTGTGTTGATGCTCTTGATATACAGGTCTTCCGTTTGCGGTGTGGGGTTATTGAATCCCAATCCTTTAAAGGGACCTATCTTTGGCATAAAGCGCAGAAGCGTGGATAAGATTCGCGTGCCTACTCCCGGCTTTGTATAGGTTTTCCCCCAATTTCTCTCATAATCTGCGCGGGAGAGGCGATAGAGAAACTTTTGTCTGGCAAAGTCCGGCGTCTCACGCATCAGGTCCTTCTTGTGCGTCTGAAGCGCCACCTGGGTCATCTCCGGAATCAGGCGGCTGACAGAGAAACGATAGGAGCCAACCGCCAGGTCCTCGTGCGTCAGCACGTCCTTTAGTTCAAGCCCATAGACAACTGGAAAGACCCGCTCCAGCAGCGGTTCCGAGACCTGGAATCCTATGAAATCGTGGAATTGCTCCGGCGCATAGCGATTCTTCGCCACCTGCAGTGTGTCGAATCCAAACTCCGTCTTCAGATGCGCCGTTTTGTCCTGGGCATAGCGAACGGAGCTGCCATACTTCGCCCGCAGCTTCGGATAATGGATCGCGACCGCTGCGTTGACCGCCGGGTGGCCGTCGATGTCCGCCACATAGTGCGAAAGCGCGCCCAGCGCAAAGGCATACTCGTCGACATTCTGGCTTTCAGCCAGTAGTTCCAGGACAAAGTCCCCGGTGCGAACGTAATGCGCCAGGTTGCTGAAGTCCTTGCTGCCGAATGGGTAGTAGCCCAGGTCCTGGATCACCGAGCCTCCGTAGGCGTAGGCATGAGCTTCCTTGATCTGGTCTTCGGTGATGCCCGGAAAGCGTTCGATCAGGAGCGGCCGAATCTCCGATTTCCATGCCAGGTCTACGATTTCCTCGTGTGTCAGAACGGAATAGGCAAACACGGTTCCACTCACGAACAGCACCGCAAAAACCAGCGCCGCCGCTCGGGAAAGCCTCAGATGCCATCTCCTGATCATCTATCTGGACCCACGGCTTAAATCCGCCCCATAAATAGCAGGATAACGAGAACCACGAGGATAAGCCCAACCCCGCTGGTCGGATAGTATCCCCAGTTTCTGCTGTGCGGCCATGTCGGCAGCGCGCCGATGAGTACAAGGATCAAAACCACGATCAAGATCATTCCAAGCATGTTTTCCTCCCGGCGCTTCCGCACGGCCCGAATCCGGCTCAGTTTGTGCAGCATAGCAGCAATGATCCGAGTCTTTCACGCGGCGAGAGCAGAATCTGCTCAATTGGATACATAAAGCGGTCCGGCTTGAAGCAGGCAGGAATCCTCGCCGCCGGTGTCCATCTGTTGAAATTTTCGGCCAGGTTCGCCGTTGGGAAGACGGCTGAGCGTAGTTGGTTTGCGCGCGGCTTTCAAGGCCGCGCGTTGGGCGGAATCAACAGAGTGACTTCCAGGGGAGCGATCTCGATGCGGACCGGCAGATCGCCCAGCAGTTCTCCATCGGCCTCCGCGAAGACGCGCTGCAAAGATCCGTTCGACAATCGGCACACAACCGAGACCGCGTCGAGCAGTTCAATTTCGCTGGAAAAGGTCTGGCGGCCGATCATGACGGTCATCAGAAAGCGGAAGTAGCGCAGGCGGCTGCGGGTCTTGAAGGCAATCAGGCGCAGTCCGTTCTTGTGCAGCGTGGCGCCAGGAGCAAAGTTGTGGAGCACACCGCCAAAGTCGCGAATGCGCACCGCCAGAAGCTGGGAGATCTGCTCCACGCGCGGCTGGGCGCTGGCGCGTTCCACAAATGCCGCTTCAAAAAGCGGAAAAGAATGAGTGGCCCATAGGCGAAAGGCCTCGAAGATGTAGAGAATATAGCCGAATCGCCGCTTCAGACTGGGATCGAGCCGGGAGAGAAACAGGGCGTCGGGGCCCACGCCGGCAGCCACGGTAAAGTAGCGCGAGCGCGTCGTGCCGGTAGCGTCCCGATAAGAGATTTGGCCCACGGAGACGCGCACCGGGGCCGCGGTCAGCAGTTTGCGGACTGCCTTCGCCGGAGAAGAGCGCAACCCGAGATTCGCCGCCAGCGCGTTGGCGGTGCCCAGCGGCACCACGCCCAAAGCCACGGTGGTGCCAACCAGGCTCTGCAAGACTTCATGAACGGTGCCGTCGCCGCCGCAGGCAAGAATCGTATCGCATCCCCGGCGCACGGCCTCCTCGGCCAGCACACCGGCGCTGCCGGGCGCGCTGGTTTCCAGCGCTTCGGCCTCAACGCCGGCTTCGCGCAGAATGGCGAGCGCCTTGTCGATGGACGCGCGATGCCCCCTGGAGTGCTGACCGGAAGCCGGATTATAGATGAGCGCAACACGGCGCATCGCGAGTTTCTCCTGAAAATCCGCGACTGGAGAGTCCGCGCACGGCGCGAGTATTCCAGTTGGAGCTCTGTTCTTATCTTCGCATCTCGCTCACGGCCAGGCGGTTTCAAAGGAAGTATTTCTGAGATTACTAGAAGGGCAATGCCGCCGTGCGAAGCCTTCCCCTGCGCATCTCTTTGCCGCCGTCAGATGAGGAGCAGAGCTTTATACTAAGGTGTTTGCCATTGGCAGGCGGCGGGCCGGGAAACGGCGGCTAAATTGAGAGAAATTTGAAGGAGCGGCTTTGGCGCAGGCGGAGATTGGCATCATCGGCGGCAGCGGGCTGTACTCAATGCCCGGATTTACCAACATACAGGAAGAGCGAGTGGAGACACCCTTTGGCGACCCGTCGGATGCCTTTGTGCTGGGTGAGCTGGAGGGGCGCAAGGTAGCCTTTCTGGCGCGGCATGGGCGTGGCCATCGCATCCTGCCCTCGGAGCTGAACTTCCGGGCGAACATCTACGCGATGAAAAAGCTGGGCGTCGAGCGGATTCTGTCCGTTTCGGCTGTCGGCTCGTTGAAGGAAGAGCACAAGCCGACAGATTTTGTGATGCCCGACCAGTTCATCGACCGGACCTTTCATCGCGTCTCGACGTTTTTTGGTGAGGGCATTGTCGGCCATGTGGCCTTTGGCGATCCGGTCTGCGCCACGGTTTCCAAAGCCGCCGCCGAGGCTTGCGCCAAGGTGGGCGTGGTGGGCAAGCTGGGCGGAACTTATGTCTGTATGGAGGGCCCGCAGTTCTCCACCAGGGCCGAGTCGAACCTCTATCGCAGTTGGGGCGCGGACGTGATCGGAATGACCAACCTGCAGGAGGCCAAGCTGGCCCGCGAGGCGGAGATCTGCTACGCGACCGTGGCCATGGTCACCGACTACGACTGCTGGCGCGAGGGACACGAAGCGGTGACCATCGAGCAGATCGTTGCTGTGCTGCACCAGAACGCCGAGAACGCGGCGCGCGTGGTGAAGGCTGCCGTGGCGGCCATGCCGCACGAGCGCAACTGCGCCTGCGCCTCGGCGGCAAAGTATGCCGTGCTAACCCAGCCGGATGCGATTCCCGATGCTGCAAAGGAAAAGCTGAAGTTGCTCTTTGGGAAGTATCTGGGTTGGTAACCACCTGCGGTGGGGCTGACTGCCTTCGGCTCGCCCGCGCAGGGAATAAGGCGCGGTGAGGATGGGCGCCAGGCGTGTTAGCGCGATTGAGTAAGAGAGGAAGATGAATGGCAATTACCGTAGTCGGCAGCGTTGCATATGACACCATTGAAACTCCCGCAGGAAAGCGCGAGCGTTGCCTGGGCGGAGCGGCAACTTATTTTTCGCTGGCCGCCAGTTACTTTACCGATGTGCGCGTAATCGCTGTGGTGGGCGAGGACTTTGGCAGAAGACAGGAAGCGGTATTCCAAGCCCGCAACATCGACACGCGCGGCATTGAGCGGGCCGCGGGCAAGACATTCTTCTGGGAGGGTTCGTATCTGGACGACCTGAACGAGGCCAAGACTCACGCCACGGATCTGAATGTCTTTGCGGCCTTTGAACCGAAGATTCCCGAGGCCTACCGCGACTCGGAGTTTCTGTTTCTGGCCAACATCGATCCCATCCTTCAGCGGCGTGTGCGTGAACAAATGCCCGGCGTAAAACTTGTGGCGGGCGACACGATGAACTACTGGATCAAGGATCACCGCGCGGCATTGCTCGAGGTCCTGAAGGGCCTCGATATTCTGCTCATCAACGACACCGAAACCAAGATGATTGCCGGCAACAGCAACCTTGTCCAGGCCGCCCGCGCGGTGATGGCGCTGGGACCGCAAACGCTGGTCGTCAAACACGGAGAATACGGCGCAACCTTGTTCCATAGCGATTCTCAAAACGGACGCACCTTCCGAGCTCCGGCGCTGCCGCTGGAAGAGGTGGTGGACCCGACCGGCGCGGGCGACAGCTTTGCCGGCGGCTTCTTCGGCTACCTGGCCTCGCAACCCGAGATCACTCCCGCCGCCTATCGCCGCGCTGTTTTTTACGGAAGCGTGATGGGCTCCTTCACCTGCGAGCGCTTCGGCACGGAAAGGCTGCAGAAGCTCACGCGCCAGGAGATCGACGACCGTTTTAATCTGTTCCGCGAGATGACGCACCTTGCCTGAGAAATCCAATCCGGCTCAGCCCATTTCCCGCGTGGAGTGGCTGGCTGTGCTGGCCGGCTGCGCGGCGACTTCGATCTCCGCAGTGGTGTGGAGCTGGCGCCACGGCGCCATGCTCAACTATGGCGATGCGGTGGCTCATCTGCACATTGCCCGGCGGGTCTTTGATGCGCGCCTTCCGCGGCTAACCGAACTGGGCTCGGTGTGGCTGCCGCTGCCGCATCTGCTGTTGATTCCCTTTGTGCAAATTTATAGCTGGTGGGCCAACGGCTTTGCGGGCGTGATTCCGTCGGCGCTGGCCTATCTCGCCTCCTGCGCGGGAATGTATCGGCTGACGCGCCACTGGCTTACACCCACGGCCTCCGCGCTGGCGCTGGCCTTCTTAGCGCTGAATCCCAACCTGCTCTACCTGCAAACCACGGCGATGACCGAGCCGCTCTTTGTCTGCGAGATGGTGTGGATTGTGGTCTGGCTCGTGGAGTGGCGTGCAAGCCTCGACGCCGATGCGAGCCAAGCCCACCGCCTGCTCTGGTGCATTTTGATCGCGTTGGTGGCCGCAATCTTTACTCGCTATGACGGCTGGGTGATGGCTCTGGTGGCCTGGATCGGCATGGGCCTGGTTCTCGCCCTTCGCGGCCGGTTGCGCTCGCCGAGCTTCTGGCTGGCCAGTGCGTTGTTGGTGGCCGCGCCTGTGGCGTGGTTTGTTTACAACTCCGTGGGATTCGGCGATTGGCTCTACTTCGCGCGTGGGCCGTATTCGGCCAAGGCTATCGAGATTCGCACCTCTGTGCCGGGATTTCCGCCGCATCCGGGCTGGCATAATCCGTGGGTTGCGCTGATCTTCTTCATCAAGGCCGCGGAGCTGGACGCAGCTGCTGCCGCATGGGGCAAAGTGCTGCTGGCCGCGAGCCTCGCGGGGACGGTATGGGCATGGCTGACGGCGCGGCGGCGTGCATTCCAATGGGCGCTGCTGCTGTGGTTTCCGGTCGCCTTCTATGCGTATTCGGTCTCGTATGGCTCGGTGCCCATCTTTCTGCCCGTTTGGTGGCCGCACTCCTGGTACAACCTGCGCTACGGGATGGAGATGCTGCCGGCCTTTGCGCTGGGGCTGGGCTTTGCGGCGCAGTTTGCGCTGGCCGCCGTGCAGGAATTCAAGCCGCTCGCGGTCAATGCGCGGTGGGTGCGTTGTGCGGCGGGCGTGCTCTTCGCAGTGGTGGCGTTGAATGCAGTTCAGATGCTGCGCGAGCGTCCGCTGGTGTATGTCGAGGGCACTAAGAACATCGAGGTGCGCAGGCCCTACGATGTTGAGATTCCTCAGGCGTTGCGGGCGCTGCTGGCCGAGCGGCCGCAATCCGTGGTGCTGATGGACACATCGGTCTTTCCTGAGATCGTTGCGCTCACCGGGATTCCGCTCCGCCAGACCATCAACGAGAGCGATCTGGAGATCTATCGCGCTGCGCTGGCCGCGCCTGCCACGAATGCCGGGCTGGTGCTGGCCTTTGACGGCGACGAGATCGACCGCGCGGTCAAGGCGCACCCCGAAGGCCTGACGCCGGTTCGCCAATTTGCGACGCCCGGAGAGCCTGCCGGGACGATTTACGTCTCCGGTAATTCTGTTTCTCGTCCGGCGCAAAGAGCTTTACTAGGCCAGGCGGAGCGGTGATAGCATCGGGCAAGGAAACACGATTTCTTTGCCTGCGACGATCTGGAGGAAGATTGATTCCCTTTACCAAAGCTCACGCCTGCGGCAACGACTTTCTGATTGTGACCGAAGAGGCCGTGCAGGGCCGAGATCACGTAGAATTGGCGCGGCGGCTCTGTGCGCGCAACACCGGCATCGGCGCCGACGGCATCGAGTTTTTTGCGTGGACAGGACCGAAGTCGGTCCGCATTCGCCTGCGCAATGCCGACGGCTCAATCGCTGAGATCAGCGGCAACGGCACGCGCTGCGTTGCCGCGTGGATGGCGCTGGAGCGCGGCTTCCAGCCGGGCGATGAACTGGAGATTGCCACCGATGCGGGATTGCGCGTCTGCCGGGTAAATGCGCTGAAGACGGACGGCGAGTTTACCGTGGAAGTGACCGCCGGCATGGGTGTTCCCTCGTTTGCGCCGCGAACCGTCACGCTTGCCAATGGGCTTGCAGTTGCGGGCGTCGAGGTTTCCACCGGCAATCCGCACTTTGTCGTTGTAGTGGAGAACGCGGAGTTTGCTGTCGCCGGATTGTCGTGGCAGCAGATCGGCGCGGCAATCTGTGTGCATTCAGATTTCCCTCAGCAGACGAACGTGGAATTCGCGCGCATCGCGAACCGGCGCGAGATTGAGATTCGCATCTTCGAGCGCGGTGTGGGGCCGACGGCTTCATCCGGCACGGGCAGCAGCGCCTGCGCCACGGCTGCGATTGCAGTGCATGGTTGCCAGTCTCCGCTCATCGTGATTGCTCCCGGCGGCGCGCAGACGGTTGAGTGGGATGGCCCCGGCACAGAGTTGCGCCTCACCGGCCCCGCATCACTGATTGCCCGCGGCGAGGCCTGGATGGATTTGTGAGAAGCTGCCCCATAGCCGCAGAGTGCTTCAGCGCTGAAAGTTTAGAAAGGCCTGTATGTTCTCTTATCTCATCTTCATGACCACCATGGTCATCACCGGAATTCCCACGGCGATTCTGTTTATTCCATGGTGCTGGCTGACGGGCAACGTGCTGCCGCTTTACAAGGGCACGCGCTTCATGCTCTCCAGCAGTTGCTGGATGGCCGGGGTGCGCTTCCACGTCGAAGGCCTGGAGCACGTGCCCAGGGACCGGGCGTGCATCTTCATGTCCAACCACGTTTCCAACCTGGACCCGCCCGCGCTGATTTCGTTGATTCCCGGGCGCACCTCGGCATTCATGAAACGCTCGCTGATGAACCTGCCTGTATTCGGAACCGGCTTCCGGCAAGGCGATTTCATCGCCGTGGATCGCAATGGCAGTCCCGCGGCCGCGCAGGAGAGCGTTGCCGCTGCCCGGCGTGTACTGGCAAAGGGAGTGCACATGACCACCTTTGTGGAAGGTACCCGCTCGCCGGACGGCCGCATGCTGCCCTTCAAGAAAGGCCCATTCTTCCTGGCGATGGAATCCGGCGCGCCGTGCATTCCGGTTTCCATCCATGGCACGGAAAGCATCCAGGGCAAAGGCAGCCTGCGCATTCATCCTGGGACAGCGCACGTCGTCTTTCATCCGCTGATCGACCCGGCCGGCTTTGCCACGCGCGAGGAACTGATGCAGGCGGTTCGCGAGGCCATTGCATCCGGGCTGCCGGAGTGGATGCGGACGTAGCGGCACTATCTCGTTTGCGCCGGGGCAATACAAATCGCAGCTTTTTGACGGAACCCACATGATTATGTCGCTTGTTGTATTCGTTACCATTCTCGTTTTGGCCATTCCCTCGGCGATGATCTTCATTCCGCTGGCCGCTGTTACCGGCAACGTGGGACCGCTCTACGCGGCGGTCTGCTTCATCGTCAGCGCCGGCTACTGGGTGGCCGGCATACATATCAAGGTTGCCGGGCGGGAGCAGGTTCCCGCCGGCCGCGCGTGCATCTTTATGGCCAACCACGTTTCCAATCTGGATGCGCCGGCTCTGATTTCGCGGCTGCCGGGGCGCACCTCCGCCTTCACCAAGCGCTCTGTGTACAAGCTTCCCCTCTTCGGCTACTGCCTCAAGCTGGCCGAGTATATTCCCGTGGACCGCACGGGGAACGCGGCCAGCGCAAAAGCGAGCGTGGCCGCAGCCGCGCGGCTGCTGGAAAAAGGCCTCCACATCACCACGTTCGTTGAGGGCGCGCGCTCCCGGGACGGCCGCATGCTGCCCTTCAAGAAAGGCCCATTCTACCTGGCCATGGGGACCGGCGCACCATGCATCCCGGTTTCTATCTACGGCACGGAAACGATGATGGCCAAGGGCAGCTTTGGCATCAAGCCGGGGACGGCGCACATCGTCTTCCACGCGCCGGTGTACCCGAGCGATTACGCGACGCGCGAAGAGCTGTCGCAGGCGGTGCGAGCAGCCATAGCCTCAGGCCTGCCGGAGTGGATGCGAGCGTAAGATCAATGTGAGGGTTCAGCGTGTACCCCATGAAAAAGAAGTTGCTCGTCGCGCTTTTAGTGATTTCAGCAGCGCTTGTTGTCTTTGCGATGTACGCCAATATGCAAGTCCGCGCAACTCCTTCTGAGTGCGCACAAGCTCTTGCCGGTGACAGCTTGATTCCCCAGCCAATCGGCACACTCGATCACGCCTTCACAATTCATCGTTCTCCTCGCGATGTATGGCCATGGCTTGTTCAGATGGGATCCTATCGGGCTGGATGGTACTCTTACGACTTCATCGATAACGGAGGTCGGCACAGCGCGGAGCGAATCCTGCCGGAATGCCAGAACATTCACGTGGGGAGCGTCTTTCCCGCTCTCCCCGGAGCAAAAGACGTATTCGTCGTTGCGCAGTTTGAGCCGGAACATAACTTGGTGCTGGCCTGGCGACTGCCCAATGGCAAGTATCAGACGACCTGGGCGTTCGTTCTCGAACAGCCTCAACCAGGCCAAACCCGCCTGATCGTGCGTGGCCGCGTGGCATCCGATTATCGCCCCTACGGACTGCCGGAGTGGCTTGCGGTGTGCCTCGGACGTCCGGCGCATTTCATCATGCAGCGCAAGCAACTATTGGACATTGCCCGCCGCGCTGAGGCCTATCCCGCACGTTAAAGCCGTCTACCAATACATGAAACAAGCCACGATGAGGCCGGCCTGAGGAGTTCGGGCTGCTCGCTCAGGGAATCCTAACCCAGACCTCGGTCCGTCCCAGCAGGGAGATGCCGATATAGCCGCGCAGATGGAGCTTGTCGTTTCCCTCGGCCCAGATCTTGCCTTTGTATTCCTTTCCATTCTCAGGGTCCACGACGGTTCCGCCCACCCAGTCATCTCCGTCCGGATGGAAGTTGCGCATATTGACCATGCCCAGAATGAGCTGGTTCTTGTATTCGCCGGTACACTTGTCGCACAGATCTTGTGGAGTGCGGCCGGGACGCACTTCGGTGACACGGCCAAAGAGTTTGCCGTTCTCCAGGTAGGTGTCCGCCTTGCCTCCCGGTGTGCCGTCGCTGTTGAGGATCTGCCAGTGCCCGACGGCGTTTTGAAGTTTAGGCGTGAGTTGCTGTGCGCGGGCTCCGGCAACGGTGACCAGCGCGATGAGAGCAACCGCGAGGGCGCAGAGACAGTTGTGTCGAGTTGTTTTCAAGAGGACCTCCCATTTTTGTGGATTATAGAACGGGCATGTGAGAGGTGAATACCCGCCGGGAGCGCGAACCTGTCACTTTTCCCAGGGCGCAACAAGTAGTTATGGCTGCACGATCGCGTTGTAGCCGTCCTTGAGCAGCTTCTGGCGCATGGCGTCGGCCTCGTTGCGGCTGCTGAAGGGGCCGGTGCGCACGTGGAACTGGTTGTCGGCGGCATCGCGGCGTGCGGTGACCGCGTATCCGCGCTTGCGCAGCGCGCCCACCAGCACATCGGCGTCCTCCTGATGCGAAACGGCGGCAATCTGGACCATCAGCGTACCGGCTGCCGCGGTGGCGGGTGCTACCTTGACCGCCGGGGCAGGGAGCGTTGGGGCGGGCTGGGCAGAAACCGGCGCGGGAGCGGGCGAGGTTGCCGCGGCGGGCAAAGCCGGCTTGACGACCGGCTGGGAGGAGTTGCCGCCGGCGGCAGAAGCCGAGTCAGGTACCTG
>JBAVYF010000170.1:0-4562 GCA_049698655.1 Occallatibacter sp.
GAGGTGGTCCTGGTGGCGGGCCACCATCGGTCCGATTATTCGCCGAAGCTAATTTGGGGCCAATGCCAAATCCGCGGCTGATGCGCAAATTCACGGCCACTGCCGCTGGCCCGTTGCCCAGGTTCGCGGGGATTTCCGTGCCCGTCAATCCCGTATCGTCCATAACGCCGTAGGGTGTTGTCACTTGGTCAGCTGTTGGAGTGGCAGAGGTCGCGTAGGTCGGGCGCTGATTGAAGAAGTTGTTCAACGGGTCAGTAGGCAGCGTGATGTTAAAGGGCCGGCCAGATTGCGCAATCAGAAACGGATTGAAGCGAATACCCCACGGTCCCTGGTAACTGGCCATCATGAAGAGCATATTGCGCGAGACAAAGCTGGCGCGCCCGTAGTCGTTGTCCAGGTTGTAAGCGTCAGAAGCGTTGCCTCCGGCGCCGTTGCTGTTGGCCCAGGCGAGTGTGTAAAAGCCCACCAGGCTCAGGTTCTTGTTCACCTTGGTGTTCACGCTTGCAATGATCTGATTCTGCTTGAAGACCGCCTCGGGATAAAACTCGTACAAATAACCGCCAGAGCTGTTCTGTGGGGTTCCGCCGGTGGCCTGATTGGCGTTGCGCGTGACCATCTGATGCGCGCCCAGAGAATGCAGGTAAGTCAACGTAACACTGGTGCCTGTGAAAAGTTGCCGCTCAATGCTGACCCCCGCCTGGCCAGTATAGGGCGAGTGATAGTGGGGGTCCACTTCGTACTTCACTGGCAGCGAGGAGGTGGATGTGCCGACGGTGCTGGAGCATGTAGTCATGTCAATGGCGCCCAGTGAAGCCGCAGTGGAGGAGCATAGCGGGTCGTTGAGCACAACATGATTCTGAATATTCGCGCGATTGATGGTCAGCAGGTTGCGGTAGTCAAACCGGTCGTAGAAGAAGCCGTATCCGCCGCGCAGCACGGTCTTGGCCTTCTTGTCCTTGCCGTTTCCATCCAGCGCGTAGGCGAATGCGGCGCGCGGCGCCCAGTCGTCGTGGTCGGAGATGTGATTCTGCGACTCCCAGCGAAGGCCCCCGGAGAGCGTAAGCCGCGGACTGAACTTCCAGTCGTCCTGGACAAACAGCGCAATGTCGAAGACATTGGCCAGCGCGGATACATTGCCGCTGGTGTAGCTGGCTGTAGTGGGACCGAAACCCTCGCTCACCAGCGTGTTGAACGGCGTGCCTGAGACAAGCCCGTTGGCCATGGCCAGGTAGCTTGCGGACGAGTCGAAGGTGAATGAACCATTGAAATTCGAGTTTGTCAGGTTCGCATCCCGCGTGTCTCTCATGCGGGTTCCAAACTTGATGGCGTGCGCGCCATGGCTTAGGGTTGTCACATTCTGGAACTCCAGCCGCGTAGTGTGATCCTGGCTCTTCTGGCCAGAGAAGCCTCCGCCCGTGAAATCTCCTGTAACGCTGATGGTGCGGTCGGTTGAATCCGGATAGTGATTCTCATTTTGCCGATCATACTGAAAACGGCTTTCGTTCACTGCGTGATCGTTGAGGATAAACGCGTTGCTCATCTGCACCGTATGATCGGTGTTCGATTCGTGCGTGGAGGCGCTGGCGAGCGAGCCCGAGCTCAGATCGCTATGCTCGGACTCGGACCAGAAACCATAGCGCACCGTGAAGGTGTTCCTCGCTCCCAGTTGCCAATCGATGCGCGCCGACGCGTTATCGCGAATGCGCCGGTTCAACAGGTTGACGCCGAAGTTCTGGCTGTCTACATAGACGCCGGAGGCGTTTGCCATCACCGCGTCGGGAATCAGCCACGCATTCACATTTTCCGTGTTGCGCTGCTCGGCGCTCACGAAAAACGACGCCTTCTTGGAAATCGCGCCGCTCACCGTGCCGTTGAACTGGTAGCTGTAATACGCGGGGAGGGTCTTAGTGAATGGGTTGCCAGTATTGAATGCCTTGTCGTTGCCCTGAAGGAAGAACTGCCCGTGCAGCTTGTCGGTGCCGGGTTTGGTGAGAATTTCGATGCGCCCGTAGCCGAGACGGTCAAACTCTGCGGAAAACGGATTCTGGTTGATGCGAATCTCGCGAATCGCCGACTTGGGCGGCAGTTGACCGCCGCTGAAGCCGTCAATGTAAATCTGCCCGCCGTTCGGTCCCGCCGAGGGCCCGGCTAGCGCAGTCAGTTCATTAGACAACTCATCTGGGTCGTCCGACAGCGCGTCCAGATCCCTGCCCTTAAGAATGATGGCGCTAGCGTTGCCGCCCGCCTCCACGTTGACCGAAGGCGACTCGTCGGTGACCACCACGCTCTGCTGCTCGACCACCATGGCCATCGCAATATCAACGCGCTTTACCTGGCCGACCGCGAGCTGAATGATCGGCGAGGCGAAGGGCGCGAAGCCTTCAACGCTGGTTTGCACAATGTAGCTGCCGGGAGCGAGGCCGTTCACCAGGTAAGCGCCGCTCGAGTCCGCGGCCGTCGAGGTCACAGCCATTCCAGCCGATGTGGTGATGGTGATCGTTGCGCCCGGAATCAGTGCTCCCGATGGGTCGGCAATGTGACCGCGTAATGTGGCCGTCGCAGCGGGGGTTGCCTGCGCGGCGGTAACCGAAGTGACTGCGGGAGACGCCGCCGGCGTGGCGGGAGTCTGCGCCTGCGACGCGAATACTCCGGACACGCCCAACCCTAGAAAAATAAGAAAATGAGTGCAACTATGCAATCTTGAAACCACGTATCCCTCGCTTGTTTCCGTTTGTTATCGGCGTACCTACTGGGCAACGTCGGGCGCGCTGGTGTTCATGCTCCAGTTTGAAAGCAGGTTCTGGCTGGCCGCGGGAGCTTCAAGCAGCGGCTCAACGCCCGCCAGCAGCGTGATGGCCGTGACCTCTGCGATGCCATCGGTTGAGACCAGCATCACCGCCTCACCCTTCTTCAGATCGCCCAGTTGAATGGCCGGCGCGCGGTTCAACAATAGCTGCGGGTCGCCGCCGCCGTTGCCGCTTCCATGCCCCGCGCCGCCGTTCGCCGTTGATGACGCACCGCCGTTTGTGCTTCCTTTCAGCCGCGCCGCCAGCATCCGTGCCATCATCTCCGGCAAGCGCCGCATCTGCGCGTCCGCTGTGATGTGGATGGTGACCGGCTTCTTCGTCGCCAGATCCTTGACCACCAGCGTCGAGCTGGCCGCATCGAGCGACGCGATAGTTCCGGAGATGTTGCGGAAGCTGCCCGAGACAACCTCCTCGGCGGCAATCTCCGTTCCATCCGAATTCTTGGCGCCGCGCGCCCGCAACTGGTCGCCCGTGTGAATCGCATCGATCGGCGCCGGCAGCGCCTCGTCAAAACGCACCGAGTCCGGCGCGTAGCGCTTGAGCATGGTTGTCTTGGCGGCATTCACTGTGATGGTCCTGGCGTTGGTTCCAACGCCACTGGTCAGTAAAATGACGCCAGTTGACGCGTCAACGCTCTTCACCAATCCGCCCACTCCGCGCTGCTGCCAGTCTTCGCGATCCTTCTGCTGCTTCTGCGCCAGGTCAGCCTGCTTGACGGCGACAATCTGCAATGCTTCTTCAGTCCCAGCCGGCGCGTCGGGATCGAGCTTCACCAGCGCGCGGTCGCCAATGGCCAGGTCGCTGAACGAAATTGTCTCTGCGGTGCTCAGATCCTTTTGGCCGGGGGCGATGCGCTTGATTGGCGCTCCGGCAGGCACATTCACCTGGTGAGCCCCGTCCGCATCGGTCTTCACTGTAAGCGTGTTGCCGCTGATGGCGGTGATGGTGCCTACAATCCGTGCAGTCGCCTGTGCATCGGCAACGGCCGCGCCGGCCAGCAGGGCAATGCCCATGGCCGTTTGTGCAATCAAATAAGAAAACCGGATCTTCATCCTGCTCTGCATAAGCTAAAACTCCGCCAACCAACGCCACACGGCGCCCGGGATGGTAAATTTCATCCCTGTTCCGGTAGACGAACCAGGTCGCCAAAAGGTTGAGCGGATCGTCCCACAGTGTGCGGTTTCCTGTGAGCCTTCTGAATTTCAGACAATTGCGGGCATTTCAGGGAAGCTGAAGGCCGGATCGTGCATGCAATCTACGCATATATCACCTGCCCCAGGATCGCCGGCCGCGCCGCGCCGGTCGCACGGGGCACATTTCCCGGTAGATGATGCCACGTCTGCCAGGCCAGCAGCGCAAAGGCCGCGGCTTCCTTGGCTTCGGCGGGTAGGCCGAACTCCTCGCTGGCGGCCAGCTCGCAACCCATCGGCTGCAGCCTGGCGGCCAGCATCGCCATCAGCGTCGCATTGCGCGCTCCGCCGCCGGAGACGATGTAATCCACTGCACAGTCCCTCATCCCGCGCCGGGCAAAAGTCTTGTAGCTCCGCGCAATGGTCTCGGCGGTCAGCGCGGTCGCCGTGGCCAGCGCGTCCTCGGGCCGGTTGCTGAGCCGTTGGCAGGCTGCCAGAAACTTTGCCGCATACTCGCGCCCAAACTGCTCTCGTCCCGCCGTGCGCGGCGGCTTCTGCCGGAAGTAAGGGTTGCCGAGCGCCTCGGCTAACACCGTCGCCAGCACTGTGCCCCGCGCGGCAAAGC
>JBAVYF010000171.1:0-4043 GCA_049698655.1 Occallatibacter sp.
ACTTACAAGGTTCAAAGTTAGGCATATATGTGATAGTTAGTGCTGATAAGTCAGAGTAGCACTAGAAAGAAATAACTGAGATAAGTGTGACCTCGGGGAAAGGAAGCATCTAATAGAATATGAAAAAGTTCCTGCTTGGACTCGTCCTCGTCTTCTGTTTCGCGGCACCTATCGCGTCGCAGGCGCAGGTGGTGGTTGTTGTTGACCCCCACCATCATCATCACCACCATCACCACCACCCCCGTTTCATGCAGTAACGGGCGCAAATGCAAATCCACGAGCGGTTGAAGTGCCTCTGGAAGACTTATGCGCGCCTTAACGAGTTGCGCAACTTCATGAAATGATAGGCGTGCGATGAACTATCGCGCGCCTATCTCCATTTTCGTGCAATGGAAAATATCGCACGTCTGCCTGGGGTTGCGACAGCATCCGGCGCAGGGTGATAACTTCATGGGAATGAATGAGAACGCCGGTTAGAAGCAAGAGTTAAGCGTCCTGCTTGCGGTGGTCCAATGTGAACAGACGCCGGGCTTCGCAAACGGATAGGATTATGCAGCAAAGGTGAGACACGGCATTGATAAAGGCCGGTCCAGCTTCCGTGATGGTTCCTAGAAGGCCGCGCATTCCATGCCTGCCCACGAAATTCTGCAAGAAGCCAGAAAACTCCACAAAGTAAGCGACAGCCTCGATGTGCTGGCGATGCAACATGCTCCTATCGAGGAAGCGCTCTCGATTCTCTCGGGGAGCGTGCGCAACTCGGCCACGCTGCTGGAAGTGCTGGTGGCGGTGAAGATGGGGCTGGAGCCGGGGTTGGGTTCTGCTAGTAACTGACGTGCTTATCACTTAATGAGGGGGAAACTATGAAAATGAAGAGCCGGAATGAGAAGGATAAAGAGATTATCGCCAGCGTGAAGAGAGAGATGGAGATGCCGCGGCTGGCAGCGTCGGTGCGCAACAGCTGGGAAGTCGAGGCTGCGCTGGCCGTCAGAGCACACGCTGTTCGTGCTGTGAGAGAGTGAAGCGGCGGGACTCAAGTCTCAAGAACGGTATGCCGGGGTGAATGCCTGAGTTGTGACTGGCGGCGCGCGGAGTCCTGATCTCCCGGCAAAAGCACCCAGGGTTTATTATCAAAACTGGTGCGGGCTGGTGGGGCCGCGCCTTCGATTGCAGCTCAGGTTTTGCGCGCGCCTTCAAAAAAAGGCCGCCGGGGCTGCGGTATCCCTCACAAAAGACAAGCTTCAGGAACGGAACGAGATGCGAGCAAAGACGGCGGTAGTGTTGGGCGCCCAGTGGGGCGACGAGGGCAAAGGGAAGATCGTGGACGTGCTGAGCGAGCGGTTTACCGCGGTGGCGCGCTATGGCGGCGGACACAACGCCGGGCACACGGTCGTCATCGGGGGGCAGAAGTTTGTACTGCAACTCATTCCCTGCGGAGTGCTGCGGCCGGGTTGCCGGGGAGTCATCGGCAACGGCGTGGTGCTGGACCCGATCGCCTTTTTGAAAGAGGTGGCCAAGCTGCGGGGGCTGGGCGTGGCCGTGGATGAGCGGCTTTTTGTGTCGAACCGGGCGCAGGTGATTCTTCCCTACCACCGGATGATTGAGCTGGCTGCCGAGAGCGCGCCGGGGCGGAAGAAGATCGGCACCACCAGCCGGGGAATCGGGCCGGCCTACGAGGACAAGATGGCGCGCAGCGGGTTGCGCGTGGTGGACCTGCTGAGGCCGGAGCTTTTGAAGGCGCACATTGAGGCGGCCTGTGGGGAGAAGAACGCCATTGCCCACGCTCTGTTCGGCGCCAGCCCTCTGGACCCGGTGCAGATGTACGACGAGTATGCCGCCGCAGCCGAGCAAGTACGGCCATTTGTGACCGACACCGGACGCCTGCTGAACAAGATTCTGGCCGAGGGCGGCAGCGTGATGTTCGAGGGGGCGCAGGGGACGATGCTGGACATCGACCACGGAACCTACCCGTTTGTGACCTCGTCGTCGGCGACGGCGGGCGGGGCGGCGACGGGAACCGGCGTGGGACCGACGGCCATCGGCACGGTGATCTCGGTGACCAAGGCCTACGTGACGAGGGTGGGCGAGGGGCCTTTCCCGACGGAGATCAAGGACGCTGTGGGTGACCACCTGAGGGCGCGCGGCAACGAGTATGGTGCGGTAACCGGACGGCCACGCCGCTGCGGCTGGCTGGATATTCCATTGCTGCGCTACTCGAACCATGTGAATGGCACCGAGTGGCTGGTGGTGACCAAGCTGGACGTGTTGGACGAACTCGATGAGATTCCCATCTGCGTGGGCTACGAGATCGGGGGCAAGGTGACCGACGAGATTCCCGCTGATGTGATGGGACTGGAGCAGGTTAAGCCGGTCTATGCCACGATGAAGGGTTGGCGGAGCTCGACCGAAGGGATCAAGGAGTTCGACAAACTGCCGCAAGCGGCAAGAGAGTATCTGCGTTTTCAGGAGCGAGAGAGCGGCGCCAAAATCGGAATGGTTTCAACCGGCCCGGACCGGGACCAGACGATGGTGCTGCCGGAGTTTGCCGCGGCGCTGGAAGACATTCACGCATAAAAATGAAATGCGTCTCCAGGGGATCGGTGGCAGATCGACCTCCAAGGCGCGAGAGGAAGCCGCACTGATGATCAGCTTTGCCGTACGGCTGAAGTTTGCCCCGGAAGACCGGGACGAGGTTGCCCAAACTCTGCGCGCACTGGCCACGGCTTCGCGCCAGGAGCCGGGATGCATCAGCTACATTCCCCACCATTTGGAGGACGACCCGGACACAGTGCTCATCTACGAGCAGTACCGGGACGCGAATGCCCTGGAGGCGCACCGTGCGTCGGAGCATTTCAAGATTCATGCCGTAGGCGGGCTCTACCAGAAGATGCGGGAGCGAAGTGTCGAGAACCTAATCGCTCTCGTTTGAGGCTCTGCCGCGTCCAACCGGCGGAAGTCCCCGCAGGGGAGCGGTGGCGCATTCACCGAGAGTTGGCGGTGTTCTAAATTAGATTGACCGGCGCGGCCTTGCGGGGATACCATGCGTTACGATTATGCACGCAGCTACGTTCAACCCCGCCAAGCCCATCCGCCGCCGAAGTTTGTACGTTCTGGTGATTCTCCTGGTGCTGGGCGCATACGCGCCGATGCTGTTTGCCGCGCCCCAGCATAGCGGAATGCCCAAAGGGGAGAAGCACGAGAGCCGGCATGAGATCGACCAACTGGAAGAGTCCTGGCGAAATGCCATGATGACGGCTGATATTGCCTCGATGAGCTCTCTATTGGCCGACGATTTCATCGCCATCGGCGCCAACGGCACGCTGCATACCAAAGAGGAGACCCTGGCCAGGCTGAGCAACTGGCGAACACATCACACGGCCCTCGAACTTTCAGACCGCAAGGTGCGCTTCTACGGAACCACGGCTCTGGTCACCTCGCTTGCCCATGTGACCGGCACCAACACCGAGGGAGAGCCCTCCGGGAGCTATCGCTACACGCGGGTTTACGTGCGCGATGCGCAGGGCAAGTGGAAGATTGTGAGCTTTGAGGCCAGCCGGATTCGCGAACCCGGCGCGCGGAAGTAGCCGCGGGCGGGAGAGCATTCTCTCAGCCGCAAGACACATTCCCTTACAATAGACCGATGCCAGAGCTGCCTGAGGTGGAGACGATCGCCCGCGGAGCGCACGAACGCGTACGCGGCGACCGCATTGTCGCAGTATGGTTCAGCGGTCACCGGGAGCCTTTCAAGACGCCTCCGGCGCGTCAGGCCAGGGGGCTGGAGGGGCGAGCGATTCTGGCTGTTCATCGCACGGGAAAACACATCGTCTGCGAGCTGGGCACTGCGTGCGGCAGCCCTTCGGTTGAGTGTGCAGGCGAGCCGGACGCCCAATGGATTGTGCATCTCGGCATGACCGGGAGATTGCTGGTGACCACTCCCGATGCTCCCGTTGCCCCGCACACCCACGCGCGGCTGAGCCTGGCCAGCGGCCGCGAACTGCGCTTTGTGGACCCGCGACGCTTCGGGCGGCTGGAGTTTCGCGATCTGA
>JBAVYF010000172.1:0-2048 GCA_049698655.1 Occallatibacter sp.
CTGTGTGGGATGGCGTGACCAACCCTACTGCCGTGAAGTACCTGCGCGAGATAAAGGCGGGGACGAAATGGATTTTTTACCACACCGGCGAGGAGCGCACCGCCGTGGGCACCGGGACAGTGGCGAGCGTGGATGCGACTGACCCCAAGGTTCCCATCGTGCGCGTCAAGGTGGGCAAGCGGCTCAGGCAACCGAAGACGCTGGCGGCAATCAAGGACGAGCCGATCTTTGCGTCGTCGCCGCTGGTGATTATCGGGCGGCTCTCGGTGGTGCCGCTGACCGAGGAGCAGTGGGAGTGGTTTGTTGCTTGAGGAAACTGTTCCGGTGAAATCCCAGGTCACAAAAGCGAGACCCTTCGGCAAGCTCAGGGCAGGCTCTGGAGCATCCGGGAATCCCTGTTTTATAAAGAGTAATTTTTGTCACCAGGAAGTATACTGCTCGTTATTATGTCCTGAGATATGCCGGCCTTGACTTCGAGGGGGGCGATGATGCGGATTCTCGAGCGACGCATTCTGGTCACGATAACGACAATCTTTGTTGCCGCGGCGTGCGGCGTGCTGGCGACATTGCTGCTCGAAGGCGCCATTCTGATCAAATCAGCAGAAAGTAAGCTCGAGCTGGATGCAACCAAAGGGGTAGGACTGATTGAAGCGTTTCTGGACGAGTCACACAGTTTGCTAACTACCATGAACGCATCACCGTACCCTTTCTGCTCTGATGCCGAATCTGCTTACCTCCGTAAACTGCTCTTCCAATCAGAATACTTGCGGGACGCCGGTCATATGCACAACGGAAGGATTGAATGTTCGGTTGTCCTGGGCAAAACGGGCCTTCCTGATACGCAATTCGAGCCCGCCGCAACTTTCGCGAATGGAATGAAGATCTACAACGGTTTTTCTCCGTACTATCCTCATCAGGAAGAGCTATTCGGGTTTCAACTGCTCGACTCGTTCGTGGTACTGAATCCCGGATTTGCCAAGCAAGCCGATTTGATTACACCGAACAGAGCAGCGACTGTGATCGACCCTCAAAGCCACAAAACCCTTCATCCTGGACGCCATCTGCCCTCGGTCAATGGGGTAATCGACTATGCGAACTGGCAGGGCCGTATTGGGACGAGACTGTTCGCCACGCGCTGTTCGACTCGATATATCGGCTGCATCACCACCTATACTTCGATTCCTGAAATATTGGGCGCCAGGCGCAGCCTTCTCCCTGTTTCCATCACGATAGGCGGGCTAACTGGCGGTTTTCTTGGCTTCATGTTTTTGCTCCTCTCGCGGCGAACGCGCAGCATAGTGAGCCAGCTTCGGCAAGCAATCGACGGAGATAAATTGCGCCTGGTCTATCAGCCCATCGTGGACCTGGAAAACAGACGAATCGTAGGGGCCGAGGCGTTGCTGCGCTGGACGAATGATGATGGGATGGCGGTCGCTCCCGACATTTTCATCCCGCTTGCCGAAGAGCGGGGTTTTATGGGGGAGATCACCGCACTGGTGGTGCGGCACGCCCTGCGTGATTTCGGAGAAGTGCTTCGGAGCCGCCCCGGATTTTGGCTTAGCGTCAATGTGGCCGCTACGGACCTTGCAGATCCTGGCTTTTTGCCCATGCTGGAGCAGGCTCTAAAGCGGTCGGAGGTTTCGGCTCAGAGCCTTGTGATCGAGATTACTGAAAGCTCTACTGCCAGACATGCTATCGCCATCGAAACGATACTTCGCCTTCGCCAGAGAGGTCATCGTGTGCATATCGACGACTTCGGCACAGGCTATTCGAGCCTTTCCTATCTGAACGCGCTGTCGATTGACGCGATCAAGATCGATCGATCGTTTACCCAGGCGATCGGTACGGAGGCAGTGACCGTGAGCGTTCTTCCCCAGATCCTTGCCATGGCCGAGGCGCTCAAGTTTCAAGTAGTTGTGGAAGGGGTGGAGACCGAGTTGCAAGCCGATTATTTCAGAGCAGCCTCGCTGCCTATGTTTGGCCAGGGATGGTTGTTCGGGCGTCCTGTCCCAGTTGAGCTGTTTCATCGGCTGCTAACAGACGAGGAA
>JBAVYF010000173.1:0-8944 GCA_049698655.1 Occallatibacter sp.
GCTCGATCTTATGATGCCGGAGATGGATGGCATTGAGCTGTTGAGGCTGCTCCATGAGCGGAAATGCAAGGCCGGCATCGTCCTGATGAGCGGCGTTGGCAAACGCGTCCTGGAAACCGCGGGACAATTGGCGCAGGTCCTTGGGCTTTCCATCGTGGGTCATCTCCAAAAGCCGTTCCGCCTGGCAGAACTGGAGGAGGTCCTGGCAAGGCCTGCGGAGCCGGTAACATTGCCGATTGTTCAAGAGGGCGCCCCGTTCATCACCCTGAATGAGGAGTTGCGGAGTGCGATTGAGCGCAATGAGTTCATACTTCACTATCAGCCTCAGATCCATATTGCCACGGGTCGCATCCTTGGCGTTGAGGCCCTGGTCCGGTGGCAGCATCCTGAACGAGGGCTGATCTTCCCAGACACCTTTATCGGTCGAGCGGAAGAGTTGGGGCTGATCGACGAACTTGGCTGGATCGTTGTGAACCGGGGGATGAGCGAAGTGGGCCAGTTTACCAACGGCGATGGGGAGGCTCCGATGTTATCGGTGAATGTGTCGGTGTATTCTCTCCACGATCTCAAGTTCCCGGACACTCTTGTATCGATCGCCGAGAAGTATGGCATATCGCCCGCGAATGTCACGATTGAGATTACTGAGAGTGGCTTGATCAATGAACTATCGAGAACGTTGGACATCTTGACCAGGCTGCGGATGAAACAGGTAAAGTTGTCGGTCGACGATTTTGGCAGCGGCTATGCCATGATGAAGCAACTGCAAAACATACCGGCGACAGAACTGAAGATCGACAAATCCATCGTCCAGGGTCAACACGGCGAGGGTAGAGACCGCATCATGGTCCAGAAGACCATTGAATTAGGCCACGAACTTGGCATGCAAGTAATCGGAGAAGGGGTGGAGACCCAGGAACAACTGGACTTTTTACGCTTGAAAGGTTGTGACGGTGCGCAAGGATACCTTTTCAGCCACCCACTTCCCCCGGCAGAGTTGGTGAGTTGGCTGGAAACCTACCGCCCCGGACAGGTGCATTGAGCCTGCCGGCGCAGACGCCGAAGATCGGCATGAATGCCACTCACGGCTGCGGCCAAACCACCCCACCAGTTACACTGAGGCTGTGAAAGCCTCTTCTCAGCCCGTCCAGCCCAGCCGCAAGGAATTTCTCGCCCTCGCCAAAGAGCACACGCTTGTTCCCGTCTGCCGCACACTTACGGCCGACCTGGAGACGCCGGTCTCGGCCTTTCTGCGCGCGGCCTGGCCGGAGCGCGAGTGTTTCATGCTCGAATCGGTCGAAAACGGCGAGCAGGTGGGCCGCTACACCTTCATCGGCCTGGCTCCCTTCAAGCGCATCGTGGCGCGGGGGCGCGAGATCACCATCACCGAGGGCCGGAAGGTCGTCCAGATCGAAGGCGACATCTTCGCCGTGCTGCGGCGGGCGCTGGCCGGCCACAACCCGGCGCGGCTGCCTGGGTTGCCGCCGTTTACCGCTGGGGCAGTGGGCTTTTTCTCCTACGACGCGGTGCGCCAGATCGAGCGGCTGCCCGAGTTGGCCAAAGATGAACTGGGCGTCCCCGACGCCTGCCTGCTCTTCTTCGACGAGGTGTTGGCCTTCGACCATGTGCGCAAGGAGATCTGGCTGGTGGTCACCGCCGACGTAACGCGCGGCAAGGCGGCCCGCACCCCCGGAGCGGAATACGACAAAGCCGTGGCGCGGCTCGACCGGCTCGAAAAGCGCCTTGCCCAGCCCCTACCCAGCCTGGCCGGACACAAAGCTAAAGGCAAGTTGCAGGTGCAGCACCGCACGGCGAAGAAGGACTTCCTGACCGCCGTCAACCGCACCAAGGAGTACATCCGCGCGGGCGACGTATTCCAGACGGTTTTGTCGCAGCGCTTCGACGTGGAGCCGGAGGCCGACAGCTTCCAGGTCTATCGTGCTCTGCGCACCGTGAACCCCAGCCCCTACATGTTTTTCCTGCGCTTTGCGCCAGATGGCCCACTGGGCGGGATTCCTGATAAGTTGGGTAACTCCTCCAAAAAGAAAAAGGGGTTGGAAACCCTTGAGTTGGCAGGCTCGTCGCCGGAGCTGCTGGTGCGCGTGCATCAGGGCAAGGTGGAGTACCGGCCCATCGCCGGAACGCGCCCGCGCGGCGCTACGGAGGCCGAAGACCAGGCGCTGGCCGACGAGATGCTGGCCGACGAGAAGGAGCGCGCCGAGCACGTCATGCTGGTGGACCTGGGCCGCAACGACGTGGGCCGGGTGAGCGAGTTCGGCAGCGTGAAGGTGGACCGGCTCATGTTCGTCGAGCGCTACTCGCACGTGATGCACATTGTCAGCTCGATCGAAGGCCGGCTGAAAAAGGGCCTGACCGCCGTGGACGCCTTGCGCGCCTGCTTCCCTGCCGGAACGCTCAGCGGCGCGCCTAAGGTGCGGGCGATGGAGATTATCGAAGAACTGGAGCCCGCGCGGCGCGGAACCTACGGCGGCGCGGTGCTCTACGCCGATTTCTCCGGCAACCTCGACTCCTGCATCGCGATTCGCTCCATGCTGGCCATCGGCGGCAAAGGCTACGTGCAGGCCGGCGCGGGGATTGTGGCAGATTCAGTGCCAGAATCCGAGCACCAGGAAGCGCTCAACAAGGCGCAGGCAGTAATACGAGCCATCGAGCGAGCGCGGGAGATGTAGAACGAGTCAGTTTTCAGTTGTCAGCCGGAGCGCCGAGCAGGTACGTGTCCTACAGCCTTCACTCCGCGCCGAAGACACGGCGGAAGAACTTTCCAATGCCGCCAAAGAAGCCGGACTTTTTCTTCGCCGTAGGCTTGGCTGCGGCTGCGCTGACTGCCGGAGCCGCTTCCGCTGCGGGCTGTGCCACGTGGTCCGTACTCTTGTAGACCAGCGGCTCAACCACGGGCGATGGGGCGGAGCTTTGGTTCGCTAGGCTTGGAGCCGTCTTGGGCGTTGGCGCAAGGCCCTCGCTCTGCGCTGCCGGAAACTCATTCGTGCCCGGATGCAGCGGAGGCGGGCAGCCGCAAGGCTCCTTCTCGTTGTCCACCACCTCGTGCAGACTGCCGCGCTCAAACATCACTCGCTGGCCTGGCTGCACGCGATAATCGCCGCCCTCGAAGACGCTAGTAACCAGCACGTACGGCGCGTTTACCCCGGCGTTATCCACGCAGGTGTCGCCGTGCTGGCCGAGCCGTACTTTGACCTCCGCCGCGCCGGGACCGCCAATGAGGATGCGAAAGTCCGGCGTGAGCAGAATGTCGGCGTTGCGCCCCCTGGCGAGACTTGCCGCAAAGCTCATCTCGACAGCGCCGTGATCCATGGCCATCATCAGGCCGGGCGTCTCGCCGGCGGGAACGCTGGTGTCGGCGGCCAGCTTGACGGTCGTGGAGGCGCAGACGCGCAGTACTCCGCGATGGGGCAGGACGACCTCGGTCGTCTGGTTGCCGGAGGAGACCGTGCCGCTGGCGGCGATGACGGCTTTGTCAGCTGTGATTTCAAGCGCGCCGGTGACTTTGGCCGCGGCGTCGGGATTCTTGTTGTCAATGGGCACGATGGCGATGGGGACGATGGGCGCGGATTCCGCCGCAGCAGCTTGAGGCGCGGACGCACTCTGGGCGCAGAGCAGGTGCGTCAGCCCGAGAGCCGCCAGCGCAAGGATTCCGGCGGAAGTAACGCGGAAGGTCGGACTCGTGCGGAGCATCGCTCTTTTCATAGCCTCTACATCTTAAGAAAGTTGCGGATCATCTGGTGGCCGCCCTCGGTCAAAACGCTCTCGGGATGAAATTGCACACCCTCGATGGGCAGGCTGCGATGGCGCAGGCCCATGATGACCGAAGATTTCCCGTCGGCGCTCGGAGTGCGGGCGGTGACCATGAGTTCTTTGGGGAGCGACTCCTCGGCCACAATCAGAGAGTGGTAGCGGGTGCAGGTGAGCGGGCTGGGCAGCCCGGCAAAGACGCCTTTGCCGTCGTGAGTGATCAGGCTGGTCTTGCCGTGCATCAGGTGGCTGGCGCGGACCACGTCGCCGCCGAAGGCCTCGCCGATGGCCTGATGGCCCAGGCAAACTCCCAGAATCGGCGCCTTGCCGGCCATGTGGCGGATGAGCGGAACCAGGATTCCGGCCTCGCTTGGAGTGCACGGGCCGGGCGAGAGCAGAATGCGCTCCGGACGCAACTCCTCGACCTCTTCTACCGTAAGCTCGTCGTTACGGTAGACCTCGACCTCCGCGCCAAGCTCCCCCAGGTACTGGACAAGGTTGTAGGTAAACGAATCGTAGTTGTCGAGAACGAAGACCATGATGAAGTCCAGTGTATCGTGCGAATGCTCCCTGCCGTTGAGGCCAAGCCGCCTAGCGGGCGATCTTTCCGAATGGTTTGCGGTGAAGCAAAAAACGGGCATTTTGTTCTCAAAACGAGCGATTTTGGCCCTAAAACAGCCCAAAAATGGGGCAAAATTGACACCTTCTGTTTACTAGTATGCCAATACGTGAAAACATATAAGACGTTTATTTTGTTTATGTTAACTATAACTCCGACGCTCGAAATACCGGGTTTTCGGGCAGGGGGTGTGGGGGTCAGGCGGATTTTGACTCGATTTTTGACGGATTCGCGCTGCCGGCACGCGAGCTTTTGGGACTCAATTGGGGGTGTAAATTCTCCGCTTGCCCTTTGCTTTATATATAGTGTGCGCCAACAGATGTTAATTGTATGCAAAGCTCAAGCTACGGAATTGACTTGAGACTGCTCGCCGGTTGCGCAGCGGCGGCGCATCTGTAAAACTCACTAACGATGGTTCTTCATTTTCTGATTCAAGGCCGGGTGCAGGGCGTGGGCTTCCGCTGGTTTGTGCAGCGCGAGGCCGGCGAGCTGGACCTGCGCGGCTGGGTGCGCAATACCGAAGAGGGCGAGGTAGAGGTGGTGGCATCGGGCTCAGCAAAAGATCTGGCCGAGTTGCGAGCCAGCCTGCGCCGCGGGCCGCGCGGCAGCCGCGTGGATCACCTCATCGAGCATCATCTTGCCGAAACCGAAGCCGCCGGCCTCAGCTCTTTTCGTATTGACGGCGCGTGGTAAAAAAAGTGAACAGTGAACAGTGGTCAGTGATCAGTTGTTTCGGATCACTGAAAACTAATTCCTGTTCACTGTCCACTGACCGCTGTTCCTCTATAATCACCGTGGAACCCCAATCAAGGAGAAAGTGAACGTATGCCCGAAACGACCAAGCCCGTCAACGTGGAAGCCCTGAAGGCGCTGGTGCGCACGGTGCCGGATTTTCCCAAGCCGGGGATTCTGTTCTACGACATCACCACGCTGCTCAAGGACAAGACCGGCTTTGCCAGGCTGATCGACGCGCTCGCCGCGCACTATCTCGAGCGCAAGATCGATCTGGTGCTGGGCATCGAGGCGCGGGGATTCATCTTCGGGCCCGCGCTGGCCTACCGTCTCAACGCCGGCTTTGTGCCGGTGCGCAAGCCCGGCAAGCTGCCCGCCCCTGTAGCCCGCGTGACTTATGACCTGGAGTACGGCTCTGACGCGCTGGAGATTCACCGGGACGCGATCGAGCCCGGCCAGCGCGTGGTGCTGGTCGATGACCTGCTGGCCACCGGAGGCACGATGGAGGCTACGGTGAAGCTGGTGAAGCAGTTGGGCGGAGAGATCGTCGGGCTGGCTTTCGCCGTGGAACTGGACTTCCTGAAGGGCCGCGACCGCTTCACCGGCTACGACGTCTTCAGCCTGCTGCACTACGACGTGTAGAGGGGCTGGGTGTCTTCCGGCTGCGACATCTAAGCTGAAGACATGCCCAGGACGGGTGGAGTTTTCGAATGACGATGCGATTATTTTCGCTTCTTTTGTTTGTGACGTTGGGAAGTTCGTCAACTCTCTTTTCACAGGCCACCCCGAAGTGTACTGAGCCATCGAGACTCACTGATGATGACGCTCGTATCCTGTTGTATGTCGCTCCGGTGTCGATTGCAGCGAGGAGAGCTGGTACGGATGTGGATTTAGAACAATCGAGTCCATCCAAACAGTTCCCAGCGGCGGACTATTTTGTTGCGGCGATTGTGAGTCAGAAACCAACAAGTGGTAGCGTGTTGGACAATGGAATACTTGGCTACTACGCCGTAGATAAACGTAGCGGTGTGGTCGAATCGATTACTGACTTCACCCGAGTCAATAGCAAGGAACTGTCCCGCATACAGGCTTGGATGCGCCACTCCCACTGCATCCAAATGGTGAAACCTCGCAAATAGCTACGATCCTTGAAAGAAACTATTCTTACATGAATTGACGTTCAGGACGCTTCTTCCTGTGCGCCGGCCTGCGCCGCGCCTTCCGCAGTCTCCTCGACGAACATCTGCGCATCGGCGAAGCGGTAGCCCACGTAGACATCGGTGAGCAGGTAGAGGGGCTTGGAGGGGTCGTCTTCAATCTTTTTGCGCAACTGGCGGACGAAGGTGCGCAGGTACTCGACCTCTTCGCGGCAGTCGGCGCCCCACACGGCGGTGAGCAGCCGGGCGTAGGTGATCACGCGGCCGGCGCGGCTCATCAGGCAGTGGAGAATATCAAACTCCTTGCGGGTGAGGTGTATCGGCTGGCCGCGCCGGGTCACGATGCGGCGCACCGGCTCCAGGCGCAGCTCGCCGATCTCGATGGGCGCGTCTTCGGCGCGGGCCGGTGCCTGAACGCGGCGAATCGCGGTGCGGATGCGGGCAATCAGCTCGCGCGTGCTGAAGGGCTTGGTGACATAGTCGTCGGCGCCCAGCTCCAGCGCTTCCACCTTCTCCTCTTCCGCATCGCGCACGGTGAGCATGAGAATGGGCAGCCGGGGCGCCAGGGCCCTCATGCGTCGCAGTGTTTCAATGCCGCCGATTCCGGGCATATTCACGTCGAGCAGAACCACGTCGAAGCCGCCGGCGCGCAGCATCTGCAAAGCATCCTCGCCGCGCGAAGCCTCAACCACAATAAAGCCAAGTTCCACCAGCGGCGGCCGCAGCGCCCTGCGGATGGCCGATTCGTCGTCGACCAGAAGTATGCGAATGGCAGTCTGCATCATCAGGTAATCCTCTTGCGCGCTGTGGCCGGGATCGCCGCAAAGAATGTGGTCCCCTCCGTCTCATCGCTGGTGACCCAGACGGAGCCGCCATGGATGAGCGCTACGCGCTTGGCCACCGAAAGGCCGATTCCGGTTCCCGCGGCGCGGTTGGAGCGAGCCCCCGCGTGATTTGTGGATCGATAGTAGCGGTCGAAGATTCTCTCCCGGTCGTTGATGGGAATCACCTCGCCAAAGCTGCGCACCGAGAAGACGATCTCCGCGCGCACCTTCACGGCGCGAATCGTGATCGTGGTGCCGAAGATCGAGTACTTGCAGGCGTTGTCGATGTACTTCGTCAGCAGCATGACCATCAACTGGCGGTCGCAATCGAGAACCAGGCGCTCGTCGGGAATGTCGATTTCCACCTTCATGCTGGCCAGCCGGTCGCCGAGGCTCGCCACCACCTCTTCAATCAGCGGCGCAACGCCGACCGAAGTGGCATGAACGGTGACCTCGCCGGCATCCAGGCGCGCCGTGGTCAGCAGGCGCGTGGTCAGATTTCCCAGCAGCCCGGCTTGTTCGTCAATGAGGGCAACCAGTTCGGCCTGCGCCGCCGACAGATGGCCCATCTCACCGAGGCCCGTCGAAGCCGCGCGGATGGCCGTCAACGGCGTCTTGTAGGCGTGCGCCAGGCTGTCGAGCACGGCAGAGCGCAACTGCTCAGTGCGGCGTTCTGTCTCGATGCGGCTCTCGTTTGCCAAGGCCCGGTAGCGGTCAAAGGCAAGGGCAATCAGCGCGGCTATAGCGTTATTGGTCATCGGGCTGGTGTCGCCGCGCACCACCAGGCTCCCGATAGGCATGGAGCCCAGCCGCACCACGCGCCGGCCGAGCCCGGTCACGGGATCGTCGTCCGAGGTTGCGAAGGTGTAGACGTTCTGCGCCAGCTCCCGCGGGTCCGCCTTCCAATACCCCGCCGGATAGACTTGGCGCAGCTCCGAGTCGTAGACCGCCACGGCCTCCAGCGCAAAGATTTCATGCGCCAGCTCGGCCAACTGCGGCCCCGGCTCGAGGTTGAGATTCATCTCCAGCGTGCGCCGGGTGAACTCGGAGAGGTCGTGCATCTGCCTGCCCCAGGACGCAGCTTCGCGGGCGCTGTTCCTGGCGCGCACCCAGAGAAGGATGGTCAGCAGCGCGACCAGAACAAAGGCCAGCAGCAGAACGGCGTAGGCCGGTACGGAACCCGCGGGGATGAATCTCAACGACAAGCGGTCACCCACCATTTCATCAGCGGAGAGATGTCTGTTTATCCCCGGCGCTCGGCCTGTAGATGCGGCCTGCTTCAAACAGGAATTTCTTCGCCATGCAAGCCAGGGATAAAGTGAAACTTGAGGAAATTTTAGCAGGTTCCTCATTCTTTCTGTCGCTGCGCATCCAGCTCGCGCTTGAGGAATTCCTTTCGCCTTCCTTTCAAGTTCCTTACGGTTCATTTGCGTTACTAGTGTTGGCCCATGAACACCGGGCCAAAGCAATACGCAACATGATTTTCTGTGAGGAAGTGCGCCAATGGATAGGAACGTGAATCGCCTGCTCAAGACAATGGCCGAAGCCATTCTGACAATCGCAGTGACGGCAGGCGCGCAAGCGCCGGCTACAGCCGCTCCGGCAGTTGCTCCTGCTACGGCCACAGCCGCGCCCGGCTCGGATGCGGCGCCGCTTTCCAACGAAGCGATTCTCAAGGAGCTGGCTGCGATGAAGGCGCGAATCGCGCAACTGGAAGCCGAACTGAATGCCCGCGGCGAAGCGGCAAATGCGGAACGGGACGCGAACGCGCTCCGCTCGGCGGCAGCGAGCGACAAGGGCGCCTCAGCCGCTCCGTCCGCACAGCCAGCGGTCGCGCAGACACAGGC
>JBAVYF010000174.1:0-4532 GCA_049698655.1 Occallatibacter sp.
TGAGTTCGTCGTTGATCGCCTCAATATCCGCGGCCATTTCTTCGGCTGTCTCATATCGATCGACCGGATCTTTTGCAAGCGCATGATCAAGCAAATGGTCAAGGGCCGGTGGATAACCGGTCAGCATACTCGACAGCGGGTCATGCGGTTCGTGGATCACCTTGTAAAGAGTTGCGGGATCATCGCTGGGAAATGGCAACCGCCCCGTGAGCAGCAGGTAGAGAATGACGCCCACTGACCAAATATCGGCCCGGCCATCCGCGGTCTTACCCAGTAGTCTCTCCGGAGGGATGTAGTGGAAGGTGCCGATAACCATGCCCGTCTGTGTGTGACCGGATTGACTTTCCAGCCGGGCTACCCCGAAGTCGACTATCTTGATGTTTCCATCCGGTTGCACCATGACGTTTGCCGGCTTGATGTCCCGATGGATAACTCCCTTCTGGTGGGCATAGCCCAAACCGATGCATACCTGGCGAATAATTTCCAACTTTTCGATAAGAGAAAACTGGCGTCCGGCGCGGAGCAGATTTTCCAACGAATCTCCGGGGACAAACTCCATGACGATGTAGGGGAGGCCATCCTGCTCGCCGAAGTCGTATACGGTGACAATATTCGGATGATTCAGGACGCCGGAGCGAGCCTCCAACAGAAAGCGCTGACGAAGTTCTTCAGTTGCTTCAGTGAGCGTCTTGATCGCCACCTCGCGACCGACAGACTTATCCATTCCCCTGTAAACGACACCCATGCCGCCAACGCCCAGGATCCCCAGAACCTGGTATTTGCCGATTTGAGTAATTGATGTACCGGTATCCATGGCCAAGCACCCGACCTGAGTGCATTTCAAACCAACAACAGCACAAATTGTCACGGAATCCACGCCGGCGCGGCGAATTTCAACACGCCCTAAGCAGACTTGCCGCTTGTCAAATGCACGATGTGAATCTGCGTCCCCGTTGGATCCTTATCCGGAGTAGTAATCGTGAGGCCCCGGCTACGAGCTAATATACCTCATGATGCACACTCCAGGCTTGTCATTTTATACCTGTTTCCAACCTCTGGATTCGGGCAAGCCGGAAAGCCTGTCTCCGGACCGCAAAGATCGCGTATCGTATTCATTTCAGGCGAGTTTCGTTATCCCGCCCTTACCCGCTTCTCGTCGACGTCCAGATCGGCCTGGTCCCCAAAATCAGCATTGCAGGCCGTAGCAGAGGAATCACCAATGGTTGTCTTTCAAACCCTCCGGTCCGGAATTCGTTACAATTCTGAGTCTATGGATGAACACCCACAGGAGACCGTCTCTGTCGAGTTCACGGTGGGCATCGGCGACGGCAAATTCACCGCCACCGCGGTCGTGCCTGCCGGCCAAACCAACCTCACCCAGATCCTGCCTGTTTTGCAGTCGCTTGACGACTCGCTCATCGGCGGCGTCACCGCGCAGTTGAATCAAGCCGGCCTCGCCGTCTCCTGCAAAGCCGGCTGCGGCGCCTGTTGCCGCCAGATGGTGCCCCTCAGCATCTTCGAGGCTGAGACCCTCAGCGCATGGATCCGCACCCTCCCTGAATCGCGCCAGCAGGAACTCGCCGGCCGCTTCCATCAAGCACTCCTCTCGCTCTCTGCCGCTGGTCTCATCGACCGCATGGTCAACGAGGATTGGCTCGCCGAGACCGAATCCGCCCGTCAGTTGGCCCTCGATTACTTCTACAAACGCGTCCCCTGTCCGTTTCTCGAGGATGAATCCTGCTCTATTCACCCCATCCGTCCGCTCATCTGCCGCGAATACCTGGTAACTTCTCCGCCTCAATACTGCGTGGATCCGGCCACCCTGCAGGTCGCCCCTGTGCGGTTGCCGCTCAACTTTTCCCGCATTCTCAATGTTATTGGCGCAGAAGTCGAACGGGATTCCCGCGGCTGGATTCCGCTTGTTTTTCTCTTTGCCTGGATGAAAAGCGGCGCTCGCCCCGGCGAAGCAGTTGCCGGCGCCGGTCCGCAAGTGCTCTATGAATTTTTGAAGCGGATAAGCCAGGCCCGAAGTCCTTTGTCCACCGCCGAACCCTGACCCTCGCATCGCACGCTACCCCCTCTGCAAAACTATCCCTGACGGCCAGCCGAAAAGCTATGCCGGAAATCGGCCGCTTATACCACGGGCTGATAGGCGGCGATGCACAGAGGTTGTGATAGCGGAAGCCGCGCTCCTTATGCCGCATCCCCCATTTGGAGTAATCTGGTTGTATTGGAGACTGTTGCCGAAGATGCTGAAAATGTACAGATTTTTCTTTGCCGTTCTGACCGTTATTGCCTTTGCAACCACACTGGTCCGCGCCCAGCAGGCGACGCCGGAGGCGCCCAAGGAAGATTACGTCCGCGCCCACTACACCAAATACGAGCTTCGCATTCCCATGCGCGACGGCAAGCGGCTGTTTACGGCGGTTTATGTGCCCAAAGACGCGGCCGGCGGACCTTACCCGTTCCTGATGGACCGCACTCCGTATAGCGTCGGCCCCTACGGCGAGGACCAGTATCCGCGCCACCTTGGCCCCAGCGAGGAGTTTGAAAAGAGCGGCTACATCTTTGTTTACCAGGATGTGCGCGGACGATGGATGAGCGAGGGCGATTATCTGGAGATGCGTCCGCATATTGACGAGAAGAAGTCGCCCCAGGACGTGGACGACTCCTCGGACACCTACGACACCATTGATTATCTGCTCAAGCATGTGTCCAACAACAATGGCAAGGCGGGCATCTGGGGAATTTCGTACCCAGGGTTCTATACGTCGGCTTCGATTATCGATTCGCACCCGGCGCTGGTGGCGGCCAGCCCGCAGGCGCCCATGACAAACCTCTTCATGGGCGACGACGCCTATCACGGCGGGGCGTTCATGCTGAGCGCCAACTTCAGCTTCTATTCCTTCTTCAAGCCCAGCCATAACCCGGAGACACCCAAACCCTCAGTCGGCTTCAACTTTGGCACTCCCGACAGCTACCAGTTCTATCTCCAGGCCGGAAACATCGCCAATCTCGACAAGCTGTATCTGAAGGGATCGAACTGGCTGTTCAACGACCAGGCAAAGCACAACACTTATGACAGCTACTGGCAGGCGCGGGATTTGTCGCAGCATATGAAGAATGTGCGCTGCGCGGTGCTGGTGGTGGGCGGCTGGTATGACGCCGAGGATTTGAGCGGCCCTTACAAGACCTTCTATGCTATCAACAAATTCAACCCGAAGACGCCCGCCACACTGGTGGAAGGGCCGTGGGTGCATGGCGGCTGGGCGCGCGGCGACGGCTCTCACCTGGGCGATGTGCAATTCAATTCGAAGACCGCTGAGTACTTCCGCGTCCACGTGCAGTTCCCCTTCTTCGAGCATTACCTGAAGGGCAAGGGCGAGGCGCAGCCCAATGCGGTGGTCTTCGAGACGGGCACGGATGTGTGGCGCAGCTTTGACGCATGGCCGCCCAGGGCAGCCGCGGCGAAGACGCTCTACTTCCATGCGGGCGGCAAGCTGAGCTTCGATCCGCCAACGGAAGAGAGCGGCGTGGACGAGTATGTGAGCGATCCAAACCATCCTGTCCCGTTTGTGGGCTACACGACCGACACGGTTCCGCAGCGCTACATGGTGGACGACCAGCGCTTTGCCAGCTACCGGCCGGACGTGCTGGTCTACCAGACCGAACCGCTGGAAGAGGATGTGACCATCGCCGGGCCGATCTCTCCCAAACTCAAGATCGCCAGCTCGGGTACGGACTCGGATTTCGACGTGAAGCTGATCGACGTTTATCCGGAGAACTACCCTGACCCGGAAGATACCTCGCACGGCAGCAAGCGCATCATGGACGCGCCGCCGCTGCACATGGGCGGCTACCAGCAACTGCTGCGCGGCGAACCGTTCCGGGCAAAATTCCGAAACAGTTGGGAGAAGCCGGAGCCGCTGACGCCGGGCAAAGAGACCGAGATTGACTTTACGATGCCCGATCTTTTCCACACCTTCCGCCGCGGCCACCGTATTATGGTCCAGGTGGAAAGTTCCTGGTTTCCGTTGACGGATCGCAATCCACAGATTTTCACCGACATACCGAACGCCCGGCCGGAGGAGTTTCAGAAAGCCACCGAGCAGGTCTTCCGGCAGAAGGATGCGGCGTCGGGAGTCGAGGTTTTGGTATTGGCAGAACCGTAATTTTCGGCAATCGCGGATTCCCACCCTTGCGACAAAAACAAGAACGTCGCAAGGATGGGGCACCAGCTGATTTGCCAACTCATGAGGACTAAATATGTTTGCTCGCAAACTCCGTTCCGTTATTCCGTTTGTTCTGCTGCCGGCAGCGCTGCTCGTGGCCGCAGGACCTGTGATTCACGCCGAAGAAGGCATGTGGACCTTTGACAACCCGCCGTTGAAGCAGTTGGCGGCCAAGTACAATTTTCATCCTAGCCAGGCATGGCTCGACCATCTACGCCTTTCCTGCGTACGGCTGAACGATGGCGGGTCAGGCTCCTTTGTCAGCCCCAATGGCCTGCTGCTGACCAATCACCACGTGGC
>JBAVYF010000175.1:0-3967 GCA_049698655.1 Occallatibacter sp.
GGCGTCGAGAAACCCCTGGCTCGTGTTGGGCGTAAAGTAAACCGCGATCTTCGCCCCCGGCGCCACGGAGGCGGCCACTTCAATGTCCAGCATCACCTCTCCGTCTGCGCTGCTGGGTTTCGACGGCGAATTCTTGCCGCCGTTCACGCTGACGGCGGTAATACCCGGCGAGGCGAGCCCGAGCGTCTTGAAGTAGGCGGTGAGATCGGCCTGCCTGTACCCACCGCCGAGCTCGATGATCCCGATGGTCTGCCCGGCTCCGCTGGCGTTTGCGGGGAAGTTGTACGCCGTGGCGACCTGGGGCGGGGTGTAGCTGGAAGGAGCGGCTGCGCCCTGCTTGTGCATGCGAAAGTGCGGCTGTGCCTGGGGACGGTTATCCAGCCCCAGCACAGCCTCCACTACGCCTGTCAGCGATGCCGGCAAGTGAATCGCGCCCTCGCGCACCCGGTACTCCGCCCCGTTGATTGTCTTCTGCTCCAGCACGATGCCAAACGCCTTCTGGATATCCGCGGCTGTGCCGGTAAGCTGCACCGTGCGTCGCGCCGCCGAACTGGGATCGGGCTCGACCTTCAGGTGAAACTCGCGAGCAAACGCCCGAACCAGCTTGATCGCCGCGGGGTCGGCGGAGTGGTGCTTCTTGAACCATGCGCGGCTCACGCGAACCGGCCCGCTCGTCCGGCCGCCACGCTGGTTGATCTTCAGTGGCTCTTTGCGTTTCACGATGACCGACACGGTCATCTTCGTCCTGGCCGGCGTAGCCCTCAGCCGGACGGCCTCGGGAGCTGCGGTTTTCTCGCTCCCAGGGAGGACGACGCGCGCCTGCTCCACAATCTGCGGAGGCTTGACGGACAGGGATTTGATGCGTGGGGAATTTGCCATGAGTGACCTCTTCTTTCTCGTCCAGGCCTCGTTCACCGAGATTTGGACCGGATGACTCCGAATGATAGCGTGTATTGTTGCAACGGGATACAGCAATCTGCGCCAAACGGAGTTTTTTTGATCATTTCACCGGCCGGACGCCGAACGCGACGACCGGCTCCAGTGTCCTGCACCCTGAAAAAGAAGATTTCCGGTTGCGCGGTTCAATGGGTATAGTTCGTGCAAGGGCTTCCGACTCCCAGAAGAGGTTCCGCCGTGGTACAACGCTTTCGCTTCACGCTGCTGATTCTTCTCTGGTTCGGTATCGGAGCCTGGGCGCAGACCCCGTCAGCAGCCCAGCTTAAGCGCGCGCAGAGCGGCGGCGCGGCACACATCAGACTCGGCCAGTCCGCAGTTCCGCTCTACGGGCCGTGGAAGTTTACGGTTGGCGACTCGCCCGTCGATCCGCTGACCCATGCGCCGCTCTGGGCGCAGCCGGGCTTTGACGACTCGAAGTGGGAGACAGTGGACCTCACGCCGAAGAACGGGACCTTCGACCCGGTGGGCGGATACACAGGATACGTGCCGGGCTGGACAGCCAAGGGCCACGCCGGGTACTGGGGGTACGCCTGGTATCGCATCCGGGTGCTTCTGGAGACGCGCCCCGGAGATGAGCTGGCCCTGGCCGGGCCGCCCGACGTGGACGACGTCTACCAGGTCTTCGACAACGGAGGGCTGGTGGGCAGCTTTGGAGATTTCTCGGGCAGACAGCCCGTGACTTACTACGCGCAGCCGATGATGTTCTCGCTGCCGCAATCGGCCGGCGGGGACACCGGCTCATCCACGCGGGTTCTGGCCTTCAGGGTATGGATGGAGCCTGAGGCCCTGGCGACCCAACCCGACGCGGGGGGCTTCCACACCGCGCCGGTGCTGGGCGAAGCCGGAGCTGTGACGGCGGGGTATAAGTTGCGCTGGCTGGAAGTGGCTCGCTCGTACCTGCCTTTCGCCATCGAAGCGCATCTATATGCCCTGCTGGCATTGGTGGCCTTCAGTCTGATTATGTTTGATCGCTCCGACCGGGTCTATCTCTGGATAGGAACTGTCTTCCTGCTCCGGGCGGTCTCTGACGCCCTGACAGCTTTCGATGTCTGGACACGGCACGTGAGCATTCGGGCCGACAGCCTGTTATCCTACGGTTTTTTTACTCCGCTGATCTGCGCCGGGTGGGTGATGGTGTGGTGGGTGTGGTTCGGGCGGCAACGGCCGGCGTGGCTGCCACGCGCCGTTGCCGGGCTGGCTCTGCTGTACATGATCTCGAACATCATTGGCGAAGAACTGTTCTTTACATTCGTCCCGCATCCGATTGCCGCCGCTTTCCACATGGTTTCCCTGGTTGCCCGCCTGCTCTTCCTCGCGCTGTTCGCCTGGATCATCGTCCAGGGCATCCGCAGCCGGGGGCTGGAGGGCTGGCTGGTTTTGCCCGCCATCCTGCTGTTGGGGGTCGGGATATTTGGGGGTGAACTTGCCGTTCTGCATATCCGGGTGGTTTGGTTTCCCCTGGGCGTGGGCATCAACCTTACCCATGAAGCGAGCCTGCTCCTGGCGGCGACGGTGTCTCTGCTTCTGTTGCGCCGGCTGCTGCTTTCGGTTCGCCGTCAACGGCTGATGGCGCTGGACGTGAAGCAAGCGCAGGAGGTGCAGCAGATGATTCTGCCTGAGGCGCGAACGACGGCGCCGGGGCTGGTGATCGAGAGCGAGTACCGGCCGGCGAGGGAAGTGGGAGGCGACTTCTTCCAGATCATCTCCCGCCCCGCCGACGGCAGCCTGCTGATCGTGGCCGGCGACGTGACGGGCAAGGGCCTCAAGGCGGGTATGATGGTGGCGCTGCTGGTGGGGGCCATTCGCAGCACGGCGGAAACGAGAACGGAGCCGGGATATCTGCTGGGGGTGCTGAACCGGCGGCTGCTGGGGCGCGGCGATGCCCAGGCCACATGCCTCGCGCTCAACATTGCGCGGGATGGCAAGGTAACGCTGGCCAACGCCGGGCATCTGCCGCCCTACCTGAACGGGGAGCCGGTGGCGATGGAGGGCGCCCTGCCGCTGGGGATGATCGAGGGAGCGGAGTTCTCCCGCCTTTGCTTCCAACTGAAGGAAGGCGACCGGCTGGTTCTGATATCGGACGGGATTGTCGAGGCCACAGACGCGGATGGGCGCCTCTTCGGCTTCGAGCGGGTACACGAGATGTTGCGGACGGCGATAAGCGCCGCGGAGCTGGCCGGCGCGGCGCAGAGCTTTGGGCAGGAGGACGATATGAGCGTGATCTCTGTTACGCGAGCCGCCGCGCCCGGCGCTGCTCTTGCATGAACGAACCTGGAGGAACTCCCGGCTCTCAGGGCATTTTCTGCGTGCTGGGCGCGCGCGGAAATCATCCTTCTACAGCTCCGCCAGCGCCTCCGCCTGGCTGGGGAAGATCCCCGCATACTTGGTGATGCCCACCATGGTGAAGACCTTGGTGAAGTGCGCCGAAAGCCCGAAGGCATACACCTTCTGGCTGGAGTTCGAGGCCTCGATCAGCATCTGAATCACCAGCGCAATGCCGCTCGAGTTGATGTAATCCACCTTGGTAAAGTCCAGCAGCACCAGACTGGTTCCCTTGGGCAACGCATGGTAGGTGCCCAGGACAGCGTCCTTTGAGGTGCTGGCGATATCGCCCTCAAAACGCAGGACGGCGACCGGATGCCCGGCCGGAGAAGTAAGCTGCTCAACGCGCGCCTTGGTTTCGCTCTGCACGATCAATCGTCTCCGTATCTTCTCAGGTTATTCCGCGTCTTTATCCAGCCGGATCACCAGCCGTACATAACTGCTGTTGCCGTCTGTGCCGGCTACCCACTCCGCCTCGTCCACCAGCGCCTGAATCAGAAACATGCCCATGCCGCGGGGGTCTTCTTCGCCGCGCATCTTGCGGTCGATGTCCGGCTTGTTCACTTTGCCCAGTTTGTCCGGCTGGGTCTTGATGCCCTTGCCATCGTCGATGACCTTCACTTCCAGCGAGTCGGCGCTGGCCGACAGCACCACGACCACGCTCAGCTTTTCGTTCAGCCGGTTGCCG
>JBAVYF010000176.1:0-2906 GCA_049698655.1 Occallatibacter sp.
TGCAAGAAGGCCATCGCCGACGCCGGCATCTCCATCAGCGACATCGACGAGGTGGTCCTGGTGGGCGGCCAGACGCGCATGCCCAAAATTCAGGAGATGGTTAAAAAATTGTTTGGCCGCGAGCCGCATCGCGGCGTCAACCCCGACGAGGTGGTGGCCATTGGCGCGGCGGTGCAGGCCGGCGTGCTGGCCGGCGAGGTCAAGGACCTGCTGCTGCTCGACGTGACGCCGTTGACCCTGGCCATCGAAACCCTGGGTGGCGTGGCCACGGGGATGATTCCCCGCAACACGACCATTCCCACCAAGAAGACCGAGACCTTCTCCACGGCTGCCGACTCGCAGACCGAGGTCGAGGTCCACGTGCTGCAGGGCGAGCGGCCCCTGGCAGCGCAGAACCGCACCCTGGGCAAGTTCAAGCTGGGCGGCATTCCTCCGGCGCCGAGGGGCATCCCGCAGATCGAGGTGACATTTGATATTGATGCCAACGGCATCCTCAACGTCACCGCCAAAGACACCGCCACCGGCAAGGACACGCGCATCACCATCACTTCCAGCTCCGGCCTGAGCAAGGAAGAGATCGAGCGCATGGCCAAGGACGCCGAGGCGCACTCGGCCGAGGATCGTGAGAAGCGCGAGGAGATCGATGCGCGTAACTCGCTCGATAGCATGGTCTATAACATCGACAAGATGCTCAAGGACTCCGGCGACAAGATGCAGGGCGCGGAAGCGGCTCCGGTCAAGGCCGAGGTCGAAACAGTCCTGGCCGAATCGAAAAAACTGCTCGAAGGCACGCCGTCCTCAGCCGAGTTAAAAACCCAGCACGAGAAGCTGACACACGCTTCCCACAAACTGGCCGAGATCCTCTATAAAGCCAATGCCGCCCAAGCCGCCCAACCCGGCGCGCCTCCGACAGGCGACCCCGCTGCCGAACCCCACGCCGAACAGAAGAAAGACGGCGGAGTAATCGACGCCGAGTATGTGGACGTGGACGAGAAGAAGTAGGACTGGCCGTCCAGGCAGCATAAAGGCGGCAGGGCTATGCTCTGCCGCCTTTACGACATTCAAGATTTTACTATGATTTGCGGCATTTGGGAGGCAGCTAGATGGCCATTATCGGATATACAAAGCCGGCATTTCAGCTTGGCTCGTTTACGTGTCCGCGCTGTAATTGCTTTTCGCAGCACGAGTGGAGATATATAGCGCGCGGTGCCGGCGGTTTTGAAGCGCCTATAAATTGGGTAACATCTTGGTGCCTGCGCTGTAAGGATTATTGCTTTTGGGAAAATCGAACTCTAGTATGGCCAGTTGAATCAGGGCTGCCCGATCCAATCGAAGGGTGCCCTGAACAAATCCAAGCTGTTTACAACGAGGCCCGTCAGCTGTTTCCGCATTCTCCGCGCGCTTCTGCTGCACTCTTGCGCCTCGCTATCCAGATGATTTGTGTAGACCGCGGATTGCCCGGGAAAGACTTAAACTCGGACATCGGCACATTGGTCAAGAATGGTTTGTCAGCACAAATCCAGCAATCTCTGGACCTTGTTAGGGTTGTTGGAAACAATGCCGTGCATCCGGGTCAAATTCAGATCGAGGAAAACAAGGACAAGATCGAGAAATTCTTTGGCTTGGTCAATTTGATTGTTGATGTACTGATCGTGCAACCTGCAAAGGTTAGCGAGATGTTTCACACGCTCGTGCCTCCAGCGCAGAAGCAGCAGATCACAGCGAGAGATGGAAAGCCTTGAGAATCCCACGAGCGCCGTGGCCGGTCGTACAGCCTAATTGAGCCTGGCGTAGAAAGCGAGAGACAGTGAGTTTGGCGCAAAACGAGGTTGCCGCAGACAATCAGCGCAGGAGAATGGAAGAACTCCCTAAATCTCCCGTTGGTGCGGTCATCGAGGGTGCGATCTCCTTGGCCGGACCTGCACTGGTCGTCGGATCGTCGTTAGTCGCGAGTAGTGCCTCTGGCACGACCGGATTGGTTGCCGCGGGAGGCGTCGTTGGTGGGCTTGGCATTGTGGATTGGTTCCGCAAGCTCGGCACTTCAAAGGTCAATGAGAATCTCGAATCGCTTGGTCAAGCCACAGAGGATGCGCTCAAGCGGGTCGAAAATTCTCTCCTGGAACACGGAACAAGTATCGAAGAGATCAAGGCCCGCATCGATAGCCAAGGATTTAGAGACGGTATGGCCAGTGCAGCACTTCAAGCTTTGCGTACGACACAGAAAGACAGACTTAAGCGCATGGCTTTCATTCTCGCCAACGGCGTGAATGACGGCAAGCTTGTGTCAGAGAGCCTCGACGACATGATGCGTGCTGCGGCTGAACTGAAGGACGGAGACATAGCCATTCTGGAGAACCTTTATAAGTGGCAGAATCGCATTCTGAACGAGAAGGGGATGAATCCGACCAAATGGTATGGAGACATCCAGAGCGCTCATCAAAATCTCGTCAAGTCCGGTGCCTTGAATCCGCATGAGCATTTGAACTATCGGAGTTCATATTTGCGGCTTGAACGGTTGGGATTAATTCAGCAGATCACTTCTATCAACAATTTTGATGGCGTCGGGTACGATCTATACGCACTTCTCATGGAGGGCAAAAGGTTCTACGAATGCTTGCAGGAAATCGCAGTTCCACAATGAGGAAGTCCTTGCCGGGTGCCCCGGTTCCCGCCTTTGGGGCCTGGGAATCTCAACTTCTCACCGCCGCACTTTGCGCATAATTATCCTCCACCAGCTCACAATGGCAATTGGAGGTTCGAGATGGACAGGATAGCGCACGCAGGCAAAGTGTCGAATGAGGCGCAGAGGGAACGGAAAAGCCCTACCCCCCTCCCCCCTATTTCCTGTGAAACTGTGAGACTGTGAACTTTATCGCTGTCTGGTCGGTATACCTGTCCAACTGGCT
>JBAVYF010000177.1:0-17874 GCA_049698655.1 Occallatibacter sp.
GTAAAGCGGATTTGGCCCGAGCCGAGCGGAGAGTCACAGAGCAGGTTGTCAATGGCGCGGGTGAAGAAGTGGGCGACAAGAGTGCAGTTGGCGTCGAAGTCCATGGGCGCGGCGGGGGCAAACTCGACGCGATGAACGCCGGTGGCCCGCAGCCGGGTTTTGATCTGGGCGGCCTCGGCGGTGCCGTCGAGTTGGAGTTCGCCAGTGAGGTCGCCGCGCCAGCCGGCGTCGGAGCCGAGGAGCAGGCGGGTGAGCTGGCCGAGTTGCGCCTCGCGCCATTCGAGGTCGAGGTGAACCGGCATCTGGCGCAGTTGCGCCGCCTGCCGCAGGTTTGCCTCCAGGCGCACAGTGCCGGTGTCGGCCTGCAGGAGGCTGAGGTCGGTGCGAACGGGCTGGCCACGCAGCCGAACGCGCCATTCGCCGGGACTCTGCAGCCACAAGGAAACTTCTGCGTTGAGCAGAGAAAACGGCAGTTTTTCCGCGCCGTTCTTGATGTTGATGCGGGAGTTTGTGGCCTTGAGGTAAGGCAGCTTAACGGGCTTTCCAGGTCCAGTATTGCCCGCCGCGGATTGTACCTGGGCGGTGGCCGCGTGGAGAAGAGAGTCGATGTTCCATCGGCCGGCCGAGGTGCGCACAAGATTCAGGCTGGCCTCGTCCACGCTGATGGTGTCAATCTCCAGACGCCCGCGCCACAAGGAGAGCAGGCGAATGGAAGCCGTGACCGTGTTGGCCTGGAGTACCGGTTCGGCGCCATACGCGGGGTCTTCCTCGACGATGAGGTTGGTGAGGAGAAAACCGGGCCGGGGCAGCAGGCGCACCTCGACCGAGGAGAGGCGCACGGGGCGGCCCAGCGAGGCGGAGATCAGTTGGGTGATGCGGCCCTTGTAGCGGCTCACGCTCAGGAAAGGGGGCACGATCAGAAATGCCAGGAGGGCCACGAGCGCCGCCAGGGCGAGCCAAAGCCGCTTGCGCTTGCGTTGCCGGGGTTCGGTCTCTTCCATCATGGTCTTGTCAGAGGTCAGGGTTCAACGCACCGGATGGAAGGTCCGGCTCCAGCGGGTTTCGGTAAAGAAGTGCAGCGCGATGTGGCCCATCCAGGCCAGACTGCTGCCGATTCCGGGCTTTTCGTACTGTTCTTCCGAGGTGACAAACGACCAGTAGTTGAACAGCGGGCGGCCCACGATGTTTTCCCTGGGCACAAAGCCCCAGTAGCGCGAGTCAAGGCTGTTGTGGCGATGATCTCCCATCATGAAGTAGTGGCCGGGAGGGACGACCAGGTCGCCGTTCTCGACGTGATTTGGAAAATCGACGGCCCAGGCTTCGGTGGCGCCCATTTCCGGGGACGGCGGCACGGAGGGGAACTCATCGAGAAAGTCAGAATGGTTTTCCGGGGTTGTCGGCTGGGCATGCGGCTGGTCCTGCGCGACGCCGTTAAGAATCACTACACCATTGCGCAGATGAATATGGTCGCCGGGGACGCCAATCAGCCGCTTCACCAGAGTCAAGTATTGGGGGTTCCCGTCCGCATCCGGGTCCGTCACCGGCTTGATGAAGACCACAATGTCACCGCGCCGGGGCTCGCGATAGTGAACCAGCGGCATCCATTTGGCGGGCGGTGCAAGGGTAATGCGATCCACCAGCAGGTGATCTCCCACCAGCAGAGTCTTTTCCATCGAGCCGGAGGGAATGACGTAGTTCTGGCCGAGGAAGGTAAGGATGAACAGGCCAATGACCAGGATACTGCAGATACTGGCCAAGGCCTCGTAGGGCGTCTCTTCCACACGCTCTTCGGCGGGCTGATCCCCGGGCGGCGTCTTGGGGGCTGGCGTATTTTTCTTTGTCATCCAGTTGCTCTTTTTCAGTGAACCGCGAACAGCGAACAGTGGCCAGCAAAAAATGCCGGAAACTGACCCTGATGACTGATCACTGACCACTGTTCACTGATCACTGTTTTTAATGCACCACGTGGAAGATGCGCTTCCAGCGGGCAAAGCCGGCGAGCCGGGACGAGAATTCCCTGTCGTGTCCGAGTCTATCATCCGCAGCTTGCAGCGTGGTCGGTTCGACATCGGTGGTCGAGGGCCGGGTGAGCGAGAAGTAGATGACCAGCGGGCGGGCAACAATCTGCTGCCGCGAGACAAAGCCCCAGTAGCGGGAATCCTTGCTGTGGTTGCGGTTGTCGCCGAGCACGAAGTACTCGCCCTGGGGCACCACCAGCTCGCCGTCTCGGATGAGGCTCTGCATCTGCTTCCACCAGACCGGATCCACCTCAGGATCGGTATAAACCCTGGCGGGAAAGTCGTCGCGGAAGGGATTGATGGCAGCAGGCTCAAAGGCGGCGTATGGCTCGTCGAGGGTGGCGCCGTTCACAGTAACACGTCCATCGTTGATGCGCAGCCGGTCGCCGGGAAGACCCACCACCCGCTTGACCAGATAAGGGTGTTGGGGGTGGTGGAAGACGACGATGTCGCCGCGCATCACCTCGCGATAGGGCATGAGCCAGCGGGTGAGCCTGTCGGCCGGGGCATAAATCTGTTTGTTGACCAGCAGAAAATCTCCCACCAGCAGGGTGCGCTCCATGCTCTCGGAGGGGATGAGGTAAGGCTGAAGCACAAAGGTGTTGAGAAACAGCGCTGCCACCACCAGCACAAGCAACCTGGTGAATACCTCGGGCATGGTAGGCAAATGGAGCCTCAGCCGCGAGAACCAATGCGAGGATGGGCCCGGCTCCAGGACTGAAGTGCTCATAGCGCTGCCGGCTCCTTCTGTTTGGCTCCCGGTATGACCTTGGCCGGGGCGCCGGCGTTTTCACCGGCTGCTTTCAGTCTCTCCAGCGCACGCCGGGCGGCATCCTGCTCGGCGTGTTTCTTGGTGCTTCCCATGCCGCGCGCCAAGCTCTTTCCCGGCTCTGATTCCGCGGCTTTGAGCCGGACCTCGACCAGAAAGCGCTTGCGGTGGTCGGGGCCGCTTTCACTCTTGACCCGGTAAACGGGCGCGCCGGAGCGCGTGGCCTGCAAGTGTTCCTGTAACGCCGATTTGTAGTTGCCCAAGGCGGCTCCGGAGCGCAACTGCTCGGCGAGTTGCTCGGCGGCCTCGCCCATCACCCAGCGGCGGGCAAAGGCAGAGACCGGCTCCAGTCCGCCGTCCAGGAAGAGCGCGCCCAGCACGGCCTCCATGGTATTGGAGAGCACGGTGCTCTTGCGCCTGAGGCCGCCCTTGTCCTCGCCTCGGCTAAGGCGCAGATGACTGCCCAGGCCAATGGCCGCGGCTACCTCGGCCAGATGCTGGCGGCTGACCAACTGGGCGCGGACGCGGGTCAACTCGCCCTCCTGCCACTCCGGGTGAAGCAGAAACAGAGCTTCAGCCACCACCAGACCCAGCACGGCGTCGCCCAGAAACTCCAGACGCTCATTGTCGCCCGATCCAGCGGTTTCTCCCTTGCCGTTGGCGAGGGGCTGCTCGCTGGCTGCTCTCTCATGCGCCAGAGACCGATGCGTCAACGCGCGCACCAGCAGCTGGGGGCACACAAAACAATGCCCCAGAGCGGCTTCCAGTTCAGCAAGAACGGCTTCCATGCGCGCCTCGATCCGATGCGTTGACATCCAGTTTCGGGGTCTCCTCTCGAACCGGAGTTTCCGGCCGAGGGGAGGCCCCTATCCCATTATTAGACGTTCTGCGCTCTCCCGGACGTCGCTGTGCGGGATTATTGGGGCTTTTCAGTCCCATTTGGCCATGAAGTTTCGGGCTTGTCCGGCTGAGGCTTGTCCGGCGGGGGAGCGGGCGCGTCGTCACCGGCATCCTCGTCGCAACTGTGGCCTTTGACGGCATAAGCGGTTTTGACGCCCCTCTCGGCGGCTAGCCGGGTGTCCTGCTGGCCGTCGCGCGTCTTCAATGCCTCTTTGTACTCGGTCAGGGCCTGGTCGCGCTTGCAGTCCAGGTCGAGCATGCGGCCTAGGTAAATGTGCGACCAGGAGATCAGGCGCGGACTCTTGCTGGCAGCCAGTGTCTTCTGGAATTCGTCGATGGCCTGATCGGGGTGACCGGTCAGGATGGCTACCCTGGCGAGGATAAAATCAGCGCGGGCGTTATTGGCGATAACTTCCAGAGAATTGGAAGCATCGAGGGAATCGGAGTGCGCGTTCAACGCCTGGCGGGCCATGGCGCTGGCTGTGGCCACGTCGCCGGAAGCGAGGCGCGCTTCGGCCAGGTCAAGGCCGGTTAATTTACGCGGCTGGCTGCGCGAGAGCACTTCGCTGTCGCCTACCTTATCGAAGTCAAGATCTCGGGCGCGATGCACCTGCTGATCCACGTCCATGCTGTAGACCATCTCGCCGATGGTGTCTTTCAGGCTGGCAGGGTCCTTCTCAAACTGGATCATCTGTTCATAGAAGTACTGCGTGAGCACGAAACCCTGCGTCATGTCGTGTCGCACGGTGGCCAGACGGACGGCCTCCTGCCTCTGCTGGACCTGCTGGCGCTCGCGCTCGTAACGAGGCAGAGCTGAGCGGTCCACGTCGGCCGGGATCTTGTACTCGGGAATTCCGGTATCCATGGTGCGCGCCTCGATGGCCTTGATAAGGCACTCGATGGTCAGGGGTACGGGGTCGGAGCGGAAGCGAAACTCGAGTGGAGCTTCACGGATCTCCTTGAGGATAGGCTGCGTGCGGTCGATAGCGTTGGCCCTGACGTAGAGCAGCGGCTCGATCATGTAGTGCAGGTAAGTGTGGCGCACATTGCTCATGGGGATGGTTCCGTTGGCCGGCGAAACCACGACCACATAGTCGGTGCCGTAGATGCGGGCGTTGACGATGCGCGGCGAAAACAGAGGCTCGACCACCACAATAAAGCGCCGCCCATTGTAGGTTTCGGCCGGCAACTTGAGGTAGAGGTTGGTGGAGACGATCATTTTGGAGAGCGGATCGTGCAGGCGGTCGGCCTCGGCATCATAGGTGCGATGCACCGCCAGCCAGATGCCGTGCAGGTCCACGGCGGCGGCAAAGTCGCGCAGCAGGGGGACAATCTCGACAATCTGGGTCGAATCGGGGGGCATCTCTGTCAACTCGGCTGAGGTCTCCAACTCCGGTGGCGGGGTCAGGTAGAGAGCCAGCGAGATGTACTGCGCAATATCGAGCTCTCCGCCCGTCATGCGGTGCTGGGCGATGTAGAGGCAGAGTTTGTCGCGTTTGTTGCGGGCATCCTCGCTTTTGGCGAGCGCCAGGTTCATCTCGTCGCGGACCCGTATGCGGACCGGGGCGCTCTCTTCCAGGCCCTCATCGTAGCCGCAGGCGTTCAGCGCCGCAGACATGAGGAAGACTGGTTCGGAGCTGATGAGCGAGATGGTGGGCCCAGCGGGATCAATCAACGACGGCGCCTTTTCCCGCACAAAATCCGGCGAGGAAGACGAAGTCTGCCCCTCCCCGGACGACCTGGCGGAGCTGCTGCTGGAAGATTGAGCGGGAACTACGGCAGGCGCAAGACCCGCCAACAGGCAAAAAACAGCGGCCGATAGAACGGCGGGAGACGGAGATACTCTGAGCGTCATGAAGAACCCTGTTTAATTCTAGACGCACCGGGAGGGAAAACGGCAGGGGACACAATGGCGGGAGAACTTCCTCCCATGCCTGATGCGCTTTATTACAGGGCGGCCGCGAGCGCGGGATGCCGGCTCACGTGGCTGGTTTCATAAAGGGCGAGGAGGCGCTGCCGCATCAGATAGTAGGCCGAAGACGCCTCCTGCGCGTGGAGGGGGAGGGTAAAGCGGAAACGTAGCAGCAACTGGGCCGGAAGCATACCCAGTTCCACGCGGCGGACGGCACGGCGCAGAGAAGCTGCATCCATCCTCATGCGCTCGGTCACGATCACAGCCTCTTCAAAGTTCCACCGCTGGGCATAGGCGGCCAAGGCAAGCATGATCTCCGCGTTCTGGCGCATTCTCTTCAAACCCTCGTAACCGCCGAGGGAATTCCAAATCTCTTTTGGCTCCATATCGATCTGACCGCGGCGCGGGGTCAGGTAATCGATGGCGACCGCGGACAGCTCAGTCATGTCGAGCCGCTGCAGTCCGGCAACGAGTTCGTGCCAATCCAGTTGGGAGATTTTGCGGGACGAGCGCCGGTCGGCGATCACTGCCAAGGCTAATCCACACAACAACGCCCCAAAGACGAGATATGGTAGCGCAAAGGTCATCGCAATGAATGTTACCGTTGGGCACCTAGCGTGTCAAGGTCATTTTTAATGCGCCGGTGCAAATCCTGGATGTAGGCGCTCAGCTGGGGTGAAATCGGCTGCCGGGCCGGCTCCTCCAGCCAGAACTGAACCGTCCAGTAACCAAGCGCAGCAAGGTAAACGAACATCCGGGCGTGTTCCAGTTCCCCGAAGTAACGCTCAGCACCAAAGTAACTATGCAGCCCGTCCACCAGAATGGCAGCCACGGCCCAGGCCGTCCAACCGTTGCCCAGCGCCATCACATGGTTGCGCCAGCCCAGACCCAGGTTTTTGGAGGTCCGCGTTACCACGGCGATCAGCTCGCAAATCACCAGGCTGGTGAAGAGATCTCCCCGCACCACCAGACGATCCAGAAAAGTTGCAGCCGGAGGCGTGACCAGAAACGGAAGCGCGGCAGCGAACAGGATGCCCGCCGCTCCCCAGAGGATGAATTGCTTTTTGGCGTCTCGGACCCAGGTTCCGGTGGGACGCAGAACAATACGCACGATCTCAAAGACAATCCCGAGTTGCAGGACGAAATCGATCAGAGCTTCGGACCAATAGATCCGCGCATACCAAATTTGGAAACCGTGTTGGAAGAGTGCATACAGTACCAGGCTTAGAACCGTATCAAAGCCCACATACACGGTGAAGACAGGAAATTCTCTCCATCTGTGCCGGACGACCAGAACGGCAAACAGAGCAATACTGCACAGCGAAGTAGCCGCCACCAAAATCCAATCGAGCGCCGACAGGTTCATTCCACCTCTCGACTTTTATTCTCTCCGTTTTCAAAGGCCAGGAACAGAGATAATTCTATAAACTACTGCGGCATCGGCATTGGCCACGGGCTGGTGGGTGCAGATAAGCTGCTGACTATCTGTGGCATCGGCATTGGCCACGGGCTGGTGGGTGCAGATAAGGTGCTGACTATCTGTGGCATCGGCATAGGCCACGGGCTAGTGGGAGCGGAAAGAGCGTTGACTGACATCTGTGGCATCGGCATCGGCCACGGGCTTGTGGGAGCGGAAAGGGCGCTGACTGACATCTGTGGCATCGGCATCGGCCACGGGCTGGTGGGAGCGGCCATGAGGACTGAAGCGGCGGAAATGAGCAGGATAGCGGTAAGGGCAAGACGCACAGACTTTTTCACGGGGGGACCCTTCTTTCATGCGCATAATTGCGCATGATTAGCGTAGACTCATTTCTCATTCTTGCGAAAGGGGGAAAATAAGGCGAAAGTTGAGCGGGAGGTGCAAAACGACCAAGGCAGAGCTACGCCGACTCTCGCCGCAACCTGGCCAGAGGCCGCTAATACCTGTTAAATCAACCTTTTTAGCTGCGATTCGCTCAATGAGGTGCGCTGCCTGGTCCACTCATAGCCCCAGCCCGCACCTTCGAAAATCCTAAGCACGGCAGACTGTGGAAAACCCTCTGTGTTACCCGCGCACGGAGACGCCGGAGAAGGAGAGCACGGCCAGGCCCGGGACTGGCTGTCCGAAGCGGCGGGCCGGCTCAAAGCGGCTCCACAAGAGCATGTTCTCAACCTGCGCGCGGGTGGTCTTGTCGGTGGGGCCGGAGACGATGCGATAGTCGTAGACCTGGCCCTCGCCATTGACATAGGCCTCGATCACGACCGGACTGGAAACGTCGCCGATGGGATTGCCTCCCACAACGCTGGACAGATACAGGAAGCGTGGAGCGGTGGCCATACCCAGCGGCTCGTCCGCAGTGGCCTGCGCGCTCTCCGGCTGTGTAAACATACCGACCAGCACAATGACCGTGCCCAACAACAGCACGGCGGACGCAAAACCCGCGGCGGCCTGCAGCAGGAAGGGCCCCACGGTGTTTCTCCAGGCCAGATCCAAGGCGTGGAAGGGGGTCTGGCGCCGGCGGGCCCTCTCGTGGCTGATGGCCACGCGTATGCGCAACAGCAGATCTTCGGGCTCAGGCACGGGGCAGAGCGCGGCCAGCGAAGACTGCGCCCCCTCAAGAGACCTCCAGTCGTCGGCACACTCCCTGCAACGCTCCAGGTGATCGGCGACGCGCTGCATCTCGCGTCCGCTCAGACGGCCGTCCAGGTACTCGGTAAACTTTGTCTGCATTGCATTACAGCCGTTCATTGCGCCTCCTCTCTCAGGGGCAGATCGAATTCTGCACGCTCCGGAGAACAGTCACTTTGCGCCGGAACCGTTAGAATCTCCTTCAAGGCAGCGCGTCCACGCACCAGCCTCGATTTGACAGTCCCCAGACTCACTCCCTCAATCTCCGCCACTTCCTCGTAGACAAAACCCTCGATGTCGCGCAGGATGAGGGTGGTGCGGAACGGTTCCGGCACCTGGCTCAAGGCCGCCTCAACGCGCGCCCGGTTCTCCTCGTGCAACGCCATATCGTAGGGCGACTCGGCCGGGTCCGCCAGCATCTCTTTCAGCCGCATCGGCTGCCTGGATTCGTTCCCTACTATCTCCTGATCGATGGGGATCTCCTGCTGCCTGTGGCGCATCCACCAGCGCCGATGGTTTGAGGCCTCGCGCAGGGCGATGCGGTAAATCCAGGTCCGCAGCGAGGACTCGCCATGAAAGCTGCCCACTCCCCGGAATATCTTCACGAAGACATCCTGGGTCAGGTCTGCGGCGTCTGCGCGGTCCTGCACGGCGCGCGCCAGCAGCGAGTAGATGGGTTGGTGATAGCGCGCGATCAGACCCGCAAAAGCCTCCTCGGAGCCGGCCTGAAGTTCCGCGATCAGAGCCGCCTCTTCGGATTCAAATGTCAGCGCACTGGCAAGATTGCCCATGGTGAGGTCCGCCTGCATATCAGAATCCTCCCACTTTACCGCAACAGAAGCAAACTTGGCGTCCACCAAATCTGCGCTGGACAAAAGCCCGATTTCCGGTTGCGGCCACTCGCTCCAACGGCTGAAAAGCGCCGCTGAAAATCCAATGCTGCCTCGGAGTGCGCGGAAGACGGACACCGGCTTCCATGCCGAGTGTCCCACGTACTCTATTATCTTAGACACCGGAAGACCCCTGAAGTGTTCCCGGTCACGCAAGTTTTTCCGCTCTGGACGGGTTGCAGGGGCAATGGCGGGGCTCACCCGGGCCTACCGGGGCGCGTTTCGAGGCCGGATGGAGGCGAGGTTTGACGAATCCCGCCCCAGCGGAGACAATAGAAAAGTTGCATCCTTGCAGCCTGTGGGCCTGTGGCGCAGTTTGGGAGCGCGCTTCCATGGCATGGAAGAGGTCGTCGGTTCGATCCCGACCAGGTCCACCAAATCAAATCAATCATTTAGACAAGGCGAGCGTTCAAAGGCAATGCGCTTGTCTCGTGGTTTGTGTCATAATCCGCCATTCTGGCGCTTGAGGCAAGGGTTTCCATAGCTGCGCGCTTGGCTTCCATGCGGACGTAGCTGTACCGTTTCAGCATCTTGCGGCTGAAGTGCCCGGCAATCGCCATGATGGCGAAGCCTGCCTCCCGTCTAATCGGATCGCCGGATGGGCTGGTGGAATTCTGCGTCTGCTTTCCCTCAGAAGCTTGCCCGATCGATTCTTTCTCTTTGGCTTGCGCCTCTCTCCAGTTCGTTGTGGCGAGCGACTGCCGGAATCGCTGCGTGCTGACAACGAAATAGCAGTGCCCGGTCTTACCGCGCTTTTTACGCGACATTCATACTCCTGTTTCCCTCTTCTGTCTCCTTTTGCTTCAGTTGCGAGGTACAGAACGTGGCGCATTTCATCACGACCCCAATATACCCTCTCCAACAACGTCCGAATCCATTTGCGAAGGCCAACCAGCCACCTGCGCATTTACTAACGGAATAACAGCGGACCAAATCATTCACTCATCTATTGACACTATGTCAGAGAAAAGAGGAAGATTTATTGCAACACCAGGCTGTGTCCAGAGATATTCCGGCTGAAGAAATGTGCAGGACATTTAGTTGATGCGCACTCCCAGGCAGCGTGTTCTGGTCGCCCGGGCGACCACAGTAGCAATGACGGCGTGTGGAATAGTCGCCGGCTATCTGTTGGGCTGCGTCCTTGCGCTTTTCTTGGCCGAAAATTGGTTGGAGCAGTACACAAAGTTGATGGCTGTGCAAAACGATGCATCCTTTGTGGAAGCGCGCAACCTGCTGGGTGTCATGAAGGATTCGCGGTATCCCTTCTGCTCAGACGCAGAAATAGCCTATTTTCGGGAGCTGGTCTTCCGTTCGAAATACCTGAAAGACGCCGGGCGCATCCACGGCGGAAAGATCGACTGCTCAGCCACCGCGGGCCACCCGATGTCGCCCATTGGGCAATTCAAGCCGAATTCCCCCGAGCAGGACGGGATCGTCGCATACAGCAATCTTGTCCCGGTCCGAGACACAAGTCTGAAGAGGGCCGGTCTGCAAAAGGGCAACGCATTCGTTGTGTTTGGCTCGTATGTGCCCGCCAGCCTGGGACCCGTTCCCATGCATCTGATTACCACCATGAAGGACGCTGCCAGTCAGCAATCCGGTCTTCCGGCAGGCAGAGTCCCTGAGGGCAAAGTACCTGATCTGACCACCAACGGGACGGTCCGCCTGGGAGATGCGCTTTATTCGACGCGATGTTCGACTCTTCACTCCAGCTGTGTGACCGCGTCAACGTCTGTTTCCGAGGCGTTGCATGGCGAAAGCGATACGATTGCCGGATGCGCGGTGGTAGGTGGGCTGTTCGGCATTTTACTCGGCATGGCATTTTTATTTGTGTACAACCGCAGCCGGGACACGTGTCAGCAGCTTCGCCGTGCCGTGGCACACAACAAGATACAGTTGGTCTATCAGCCCATCGTGAGCCTGGCCAGCGGACGGATCGTGGGGGCGGAAACGTTATCGCGCTGGACCGATGAAGATGGCAATCCGGTCGGCCCCGATGTATTCATCAAGATCGCCGAGGATCATGGCTTTGTAGGAACGATCACGAGTCTGGTGGTGAAGCGCGCTTTGCGAGACTTTGCAGATACGCTCCGCAAGCATCCGGACTTTCGTCTCAGCGTCAACGTGGCCGCGTCGGACCTTGGGGACCCCGAGTTTCTGCCCATGCTGGATAGCTCTCTCAAGCAGGCGAAGGTCCAGCCCAAAAGCTTGGCGATTGAGATCACCGAAAGCTCAACAGCCAATCGCGATGTGGCGATGGAGACGATCCGCGACCTGCGGTGGAGGGGCCACAGCATCCATATCGACGACTTCGGAACGGGATATTCGAGCCTGTCCTACCTGCTTTATCTTTCAGTTGATACCATCAAGATCGACAAGGCCTTCACCCGTGTTATCGGCACAGAAGCAGTGTCCGTGGCCATTCTTCCGCAGATTCTGGCAATGGCCAAATCGCTCAATCTGGAAGTGATAGTGGAAGGGATCGAAACCATCCAACAGGAAAATTATTTTTTCCAGCCTACGCAGCACATGTACGGTCAGGGTTGGCTCTATGGACGCCCTGTCACAGCTGAGGAATTTCATGTCCTGCTGGCCGAAGATCGGGCGAAGCAGCCTGCCCCGGTGAATTCGGTTGCCGCAATTCGCGAGGAAGAGTCCCTTGCGTTTTGGCCGCCAGAGCATAACTAATAGCCGCCGCACCTTACAGCATGGGAATACGCCCGACTGACTCGCCTGAATAATCAGCAATTCGAGAGCAATCGCGTCCACCCCGAACAGGCGGGTTGGCGGTAAGTTCGATTCTCAGCTGGCGTAAACAGGACTTTGCGCTAAAGGCTGGATGAATCGCACTGCGGAAAACTCAGGACACTCCCCCCGGCTTCATCCAAGCAGGAAAAGGCCTGGGGGAAAAGAGCAAACGGGGGATAAGCGAAAACGGCCTCCATGCAGAAGCCGTTTTCGCAGGGTTGCCGGACCTTGCGGGCGGGTTACTTGTTAGCCTGCTTCTCCGCCCAAGCACCGATAAGCGGGAGCTTGAAGAGCTTGCCATTCAATGCGCTGACCACACACCATACCCATGCGATGAAAAAGGCAATCGGGACCAGCCAGGCCAGCCATAAGCTCAAAGTCAGGAAGACACTAGGCCCAAGGGAGGTGGTATGCGCCAGGCAATAGCTCAGGGCGTAGATGATGATGGACGTAAAAACGCAGAATACAAGGGACTGCCAGGCGTGGAAGCGCACATAGCGTTTCTTATTGTAGGGCGCGATGGCAAGGAAGAAGATCGCCGGGACGAAGGTGACGTAGGCGAGTGCGCCAAGAGAATTCTCAGAGAAGCCAGACTGATTTTGATCGGACATGATCCCTCCTATTCGGGATGACAAAAAGACTATCGGATTGAGGTTCCAACGCTTGAAACCTGCAGAAAGAACAAGCAGAAATCAGCGGAGATTTCCATGTTCCTTACACGGCTAAACCGGATTTTCCGTCTTACCTTCCCGGCGGCATGAGAATATACCCCCGATTGTCCGGCTCGCAATCTTTTTTTTCATTCATTCCAGGGCCAAAGACCCAAGAGTACCCAGCAGGGTCTTTGCCGGACCAAAAAACCATGATTTGCCCTTTTTCGAGGCAATTTAATGAACACTTCTCCCTCAACTCCACTCGGTCGTCTTGTGAGACTCTCTTGGCGCCAGTGGTGCGATTGCGAACAAGGAGTGGCTCTCTCAGCGTGGGCAACACGCATAGCTTAGGCCGTAACCAAGGAGATTCTGATGCAGGACGCAAGGTTGCGCATCTCTGCACAGGTTAGTCGCACAGGCAATTCATACTGCGTGATTCGGTTAGCAACAGCGAAATCAGAGTAGCTGTACCCTGGCGGCAACTCCGCCAAGTGGTCTTTCCCTAAAAGGCCCTTCGGACGCCCCCGGCAAGGGCACGAATACACAGGTATAGCACTAGTTGCGGAGCGCGTCGATCTCGCTGCGGGTGGGCATGGAGGGCGCGGTGCCTGGGCGCGTGATGGAGATGCCTGCGGCGGCACAGCCGAAGCGCACGGCCTCCACCAGGCCCATGCCCTCCGAAAGGGCGACAGCGAAGCCGCCATTGAAGGCATCGCCAGCGCCTGTGGTTTCGACGACTTTGCCGGCGTTGACGGCGGGAACGTGCGCCTTGACGCGAGCATTCTTGACGAAAGCGCCCTGCGCGCCAAGCGTGATGATGGCGTTGTGCACGCCGCGGGCGAGAAATGCATCGGCTGCTTTCTCCGCGTCGACGACGGTTGCAACCGGAACGCTGGTGAGCGCGGCGGCCTCCGTCTCATTGGGCGTGATGTAGTCGATGTATTGGTAGATGCTCTCGGGCAGCGGCGTGGCAGGCGCGGGGTTGAGGATGGTGGGCACGCCGAGCGCGCGAGCCAGCGCGAGTCCGTGCTCGACGACGGGCAGCGAGAGTTCGAGCTGCGCGATGAAGACGCAGGAGCCGGCAATCAGAGAGCGAGCCTTATCGACCTCGGCAGCGGTGATTTCAAAACACGCGCCTGGCACGACGATGATGGCGTTTTCGCCTTTCTCAGCGTCTACGATGATCGCGGCAGCGCCGGTGGCGCTCTTCGTCGCGAAGAGAAACTGGGTGTCGATGCCCTCCGTCTTATAGAGGGCGCGCGCCATCTCGCCGAACGGGTCCGATCCGAGTTTGGAGATGAAGCTCACCCGGCCGCCGGCGCGAGCAGCGGCTACGGCCTGGTTTGAGCCCTTGCCGCCCGGCCCGAGTTTGAACTCGTTGCCCATCAGCGTCTCGCCCCAAACAGGAATGCGGCCGGTGCGAAAGGCGAGATCCGCCACAAAGCTGCCCATTACTGTAACCCACTTCTTTTCCGTCACTGAGTCATCCTTTGTGTCAGGGCAAGAAAAAACAGCTGGTTTTATACAACGGAAAGACGTAACCGAGCAAGATGAGAAAAATGCGCCAGGGAGCCACTTTAGCTAACTGCTCAGGCTGTGTCAATACTGGTTCCGAGCTTCCAATTCTGCGGTATGCGATCGCACGCCGGGAATTATGCGCATGAGGGAGACCTCGCAACTGCGATTTGCCGGCAGCACAGAAGCTCTAAGCGGCGATATCATGTGCGCTGCCGCCTTGGAGAGAGAGACTTGCTCCATGGAACCGAGGTTGAGGGTACAGGGCAACAGAGCCACTGTTTGCCATGGAAAGTATTGAGATTGACCACATACTGCATGAACGTATTTGGCTATTATGCTCAGCGCTTTGATTGTTTTCGTTGACATACAGTCAACACGCCCGTTAGAATTCTTGGCGAATTAGTTTAGCGCTGCGAGTGCTACCTGAACACAATGAGGAGGACACAGGAGTGAAGAAAGGGACCAGAGGTGAAGAGATCAATGCAGGGGGAAACGTGATGAGGATGGCGGTCGTGGAAGACAAGAAACCGCGTGTGGCCGCTTTGTTGATCTCACTTCTTCTGGCTGTAGCATTGTGGGCGCACGGGGCGCTCTGGGGACAAACCGGCAGTGGAACAAACGCTGCGGTTGAAGATATGAAATTAATCGCTCCCGGCTCAGGCTGGGCGCTGGCCGCGGGGCGGCTGTTTTGGACATCGGATAACGGCCAGAACTGGGATGACATCACGCCCGGCTACGGCCAGCAACCCATCATAAAGGCTTTCTTCTTTGATGCGAAAACCGGATGGGCAATCCTTTCCGGAAGCGATGGAGCAGGGACATCCATCACGGTTGCCTCAACCCGGAACGGGGGAAAGAGCTGGCAGAATGCGCAGGTCGCAGTTGATTCCATCGCACAGGGCAGGCAATTTGGCGGAGTTGCCTCCGTGTCCTTTGCGGACGCTGAACAGGGCTGGCTCATCCTTCATCTCAGTTCGAGTTCGAACTTCAGTATCGGCGCGGCATTGCATACGACAGATGGGGGTTCGACCTGGACCGCGCTTCCTACGCCGCCCGCGGCCGGAAACATTGTTTTTATAACCTCTCAGGATGGGTGGATGGCCGGCGGGCCGGCACAAGATGAGCTTTGGTTCACGCACGATGGCGGCCGGAGATGGCAGCCGGCGACAATTGCTGCGCCAGAGGGGTGCTCCGGCTCCCAGCCTGCCTATAGCCTGCCATTCTTTACAAGTAAGGTTTATGGACGGCTGACTGCAACAACCGTAAATCCCGACGGCGATTGTGTTATCGACTACGTGACTGTAGACGGCGGCCAGTCATGGCAGATGCAGCGAGTCAGCAGAGGTTCAGCGGCCGTGCACGTGGCTTCTGCCAACACGGGAACACAAACCAGCCACGTCTACGCATCGGGCTCAGAGGTTTTTATCGAGCAAGAAGGCGTTCGACGCCAAGGCACGCTTCCTGCCGGATTGCAGCCCAACGGAACTATCACTCATGCCGAGTTTGTTGACAGCTCCTCTGGCTGGCTGAGTTATTCATCCGGCTCATGCCTGACGGCAAAGACCTCCTGCACGCAACAAAGTGAATTGTTAGCGACCATGGACGGAGGCAAAACTTTTACGATCATTACGCCTCATCTCGCTGTCGCACAACGAACTTCTTCAGGCGCTTCTTTGCCATTATCGAGAAGTTCGCATGCCGCCATGCGGGTGGAAGGCGCGGCAACGCCACTGGCCGCTGCTGGCGCGAATACAGTAGTCAGCAATGGTAGTGGTTTTGACCTTGCTTGCGCTCCCGCCTCAACCTCAATGCAAACCTGGTGGACAGACAGTCCTTACCAGGACATAGGGGTATATCTTGGCGGATGTGATGTGTACTGCGTCTCGCCGAACGGTCAGAACACGTGTGCTGCCGACTGGTCCGCAAGCTCATCGAAAACAGTTGATACCAACCTGACTCCTGCCTGGTTTACAAGTGTTACAAAGATGGGATGGGGCATTCTGCCTATATGGGTTGGGCCACAGTCTCCCTGCATTGCCAATGCCAGTTCTTATTGGACAATTAATAACTCGGACACTTACTCCACGGGAGCTTACCAGGCGGATTTAGCCATAGCACAGGCAAATGCGCTGGGAATTTCAGACAGCATTATTTATTACGATATGGAGGGCTACACGCCGGACGGCGGAAGTTGTTCTGCCGCAGTAGAAACCTTTCTTGTGAGTTGGACAACCGAACTCCACGCAAATGGGTTCGAATCCGGCCTCTACGGCGGAATAAGCGATTTCGAGACAGACTTCTTGGCTCTATCGCCGGAACCGGACGTTGCCTGGATAGCGGCGTGGGACTCGAACAACACGATATGGAACATCGGAACCCTCTCCAACAGCTACTGGCCCGATAACCAACGTATTCACCAATGGAACAGCGAAACGAGCGGAGAAACCTGGGGAGGGATCAATCTCGGCGGCATTGATCAGAACGTTGTCGATGCGCCCGTAGTCGGAAATTGGCTGGCCACTTCCCCAAACTTTGCACTGAGCAACAGTGGAGCGATCATAATCAGTACTCTTGGCAGCAGCGGAACGTCCACTATTTCCATGACTCCATCAGGCGGGTTCACCGGAGTTGTAACTCTCAGTTGCAGTATTGCCAGCTCTGCTGCCATTCCCCCCACTTGTTCGATTCCCGCTTCGGTTACCATCACCGGCACCGCGGCGAGTACAGCAACACTGACGATTAAAACCACCGCGCCAACTAGTGCCACGAGTAAGTTTCCAAATGACTTCTTCTCCGGAAGTGGAGGGCCGCTTTTATCCTGTCTTCTGATTTTGGGAATCCCGAGACGAAGCCGGAGTTGGCGGCGGATTTTCGGAGTTATCCTACTCGCGGTGAGTATGGTTACGCTCATTGGGTGCGGTGGTGGTGGTGGCAGCGGAGGCGGTGGTGGAGGAGGCACTGGTACCGGCGGAACTACCCTCGGAACATACTCCGTCACCGTCATCGGAGTCGATCAGGCCTCAGGAACCATCAGGTCGAATACGACAGTGACCGCTACCGTCAATTGAATGTTGCAGGCCAAGGACTCTGACGCGAACTGTCGCATAATCCCGCAAGGTAATTTTTACTTCTGCTTCAGCGACAGTCTTCGTGCTGGGGCAGAGCAAGCGTGCAAGGGATGGGGCACAAAGATTCCAGTTACAGTAGCAATGTCTTAGTACAGCAGGTATTTGGCCCGAATCGGCTTGAACAATTCGATCGCCTCGACCCAGTCCAACCACACGCGGCGAGGATCCTGCCCGGCGCTGATCGCAGCTAGCGTGGCGTCGTTCAGCATCAGGCTGTCCAGGTTTTTCATCTCGAACTGCTGCGGATAAAGGGAGTGCAGCGCGGATGCAATCTCAATGCCAAGCTCGGGCGCATCGAGTGAGTCCCTGTCGGTGACGATAATGTTAACTCCTCCGCATTTCTGCTGCGCGTAGACGCTGGCAGTGGGCGTGAACTCCGTGGGCACAAAGCGGACCCCGCTGATGGCTCGCGCATTCAGATAGACGGCCAGTTCCACAGGCTGAATCCACGGGGCGCCCAGAAGTTCGAAGGGAGTATCGGTGCCGCGCCCCAGCGATACATTGGTAGCCTCCAGGATTCCCAGACCCGGATAGAGAATTGCTTCGGTCAGGTTGCGCATATTAGGAGATGGATTTACCCATAGAATCCCGGTAGAATCCAACCAATCGCCACGCTGCCAGCCTTCCATTTGAACTATCGTCAATTTAGCATTGATGCCGCGTTCTGAGTTATAAAAACGAGCCAGTTCGCCGATCGTCATGCCGTGACGAATTGGAATCTGCCCATAGT
>JBAVYF010000178.1:0-4401 GCA_049698655.1 Occallatibacter sp.
AGTCGAAGGATGAGTCGTCAGAGGAAAAGGCCAAAGACCTGTCGCAGAAAGCTGGCCAATGGCTCAGTAGCCGATTCGGAACTGGCACTGGTGCCGACTTTTCCAGGTTTTGTGAAGTCTATGACGCAATAGCAAACTATTGCCACAACATTCAAGCGGGTGTGTCGGGGACAGAAGTGTGCGGAAGCCTCGCAGATGCACTGCACGAGTTCTCACCGCGCAGCATGAACATCAATGGAATACTAGAACTTATCAGCGGCCCCGGTTACAAAAGCGCGACGCGCAATGTTCTTCAGAAGATCAACAACCTGCAAAGTGTTTCGCAACTAGACCTTGATCGGGTTCACGATGCTAGCGTGAAGGACGCTCAACAATCGAGAGAAAAAGTCGGGGGCAAAGGGAGTCGTCCCTATGCGAACGCAGTACTTCAAGATGTTGAGGCTGCTTGCGGTATCACTTATCACAATACTGACAATGGCCCGTCGCATCACTGGCAGTATGCTGTAATCCTCGATCATGCGGCCCGGCGCGTTTCCATGGCTCACTCGTGGATCAAGCGCGCGGAAGAAGAACGCGGTAAATTTGAAATCGAAAAAGATAAACTGCTGCGTGTGCCAGCTGATGCTCGTGTATGGCTTGATGCTTTTTGCACTCGACGCAGTTCTGAGAGCGGCGCCATCGACAGTTACCGGATTCGCAGAAGCGCCATAGACGGCTGGAAACAAGTGGTTGCGGCGTGGGCCGCCCTGCCTACTGAAGCAGAGGACAAGGACAGTGTACTGCCTTCGGCCGCCGAATCAGCCCGGATTCAAAAAGCACGAGAATTGCAGGACACCATCGAGAAATTCGGAGATATTCAGCTTTTTGAGGCGCTGTCTCTTCCCGACGCAAAGTGCGTATGGCTGACAAACGGCAAGCCAGATGCTCAACCTCTTATGGATTATGTGGCGGGCACAGACGCAGTCTCAAAGAAGCAACGATTCAAAGTCCCTGCTTATCGGCATCCAGACGCATTCCTCCATCCCGTTTTCTGCGACTTTGGGAATTCGCGCTGGAGTATTGATTATGCGGTGCACCGCGCGCCGGAAAAGCTAGCACGGGCACAGCAACTGCTGGAAAAGAAGAAAGAAGAACTGACCAGAGCGGAGCAAGCTCTTTCAAAGGCAAGCGACCCGTCCAAGCGGTCCTCCATTGAAAAGAAACTCAAGACACTAAATGTCGCGTTCAAGCAGCAAGAGGCCGAGGTGCTATGGCTAGAATCGCATCATGCGATGACCATGGGCTTATGGAACGGCAGTCGCATTGAGGACACCCCGCTTTTATGGCAGTCAAAGCGATTCGGTTCCGATATAGGACAAGCAGGCGCGGAGCACCCGTTGGTTGCCTCTCGCGCAGACCGCTTTGGGCGCGCAGTGGTTATGGCCAAAGACAATGCTCCCGTGGTTCCGTCCGGGCTGTTTGATCTGGCCGACTGGAATGGTCGTTTACAAGCGCCCCGCCGTCAACTTGACGCTATTGCTGCCATCCATGACCGAACGGATTTATCCGTGGAAGAGAAGCGACAGCTTGTCGCCAAGCGAACCCGGACAATTCGCTGGCTTGTGACCTTCTCAGCAAAACTTCAATCTCGTGGCCCTTTCATCGCGTATGCTGCTCAGCACGGTTTCGATTGGCGATATGGGGCGCACGGCATTGAAAATAAGAGTCGTGAAGGATTGGCCAAACTCGTCCTTTGCCGCCTTCCGGGTCTTCGCATTCTCTCCGTTGACCTTGGGCATCGTTATGCCGCTGCTTGTGCTGTGTGGGAGACGCTGAGCGCAGCGCAGATGCAGAACGCCTGCCTCGAAGCTGGCATGGAAGTTCCTAGCCAACGTACGCTCTATTCGCACCTAAAGCATTTCGTCAATGGCAAAGAGAAGAAGACTATCTATCGACGTATCGGCGCGGACACTCTGCCCGATGGATCGCCACACCCTGCTTCATGGGCTCGTCTCGACCGCCAGTTCTTAATTAAACTCCAGGGCGAAGACAGCGATGCCCGTCCGGCCACATGCGATGAAGTCGTCGCAGTCGAGCAGTTGGAAACAGAGTTGGGCTATGTGCGTCCGATTAAGAGAAAAGGTCGAGAACATCTTGTGGATGAGTTGATGTCTGACGCGCTACGCACTTTGCGTCTGGGTTTGCAGCGACACGGAACGCGCGCCCGTATTGCTTTCAATCTGACCGCGACAAAAAGAACTCGCCCTGGCGGGATACAAGAGCTATTGGATCAGGAAAGCAGGATTGGTCTGCTTACTGAAACATTGCTTGAGTGGAACGAGTTATATGCAGGCGAGCGTTGGGCCGATGAACTGGCAATGGATATGTGGAACAAGCATATTCAGCCATTGCTTGGCGGAACGATACTGCAAGAAACTAACAATCAGGATGTCACTCCAAGCGCAGCGAAACGCCGGATGCAACGGGAAGAGACACGCAAGAAACTGAGACCTGTTGCGAAACAGATCGCCGAGAACGATTCCCTGTGCAGGCAGTTAAATGTATTGTGGAACACACGGTGGCAGATTGAGGATGCGGCGTGGCGAATGCGGCTGCGCTGGATGCGGCGCTGGCTTCTGCCTCGCGGCATCAATCGTGATCCGCAGTTCCGAAAGAGTATTCGCGACGTTGGCGGTCTTTCGCTGATTCGTATTGCCAGCTTCAAATCGCTCTACCAAGTGCAAAAGGCGTATTGGATGCGCCCACACCCTGACGATTTGCGGCGCAACATACCCGAACGCGGTGACAGCAGCCTGACGAGTTTTGGCCAGCGGGTGCTTGATGCCATGGAGAGAATGCGCGAAAACCGCGTAAAGCAGTTAGCCAGCCGTATCGCTGAAGCGGCATTGGGAATTGGCGACGAAACAAGTGTCAATGCAAAAAATGGAAGACGGAAACGCCCAACTGAAAGAAGCAACGATCCTCGCTTTGCGCCGTGCCATGCAGTGGTGATTGAGGATCTGACGCACTATAGGCCAGATGAAACGCAGACTCGCCGCGAGAATCGCCAACTGATGAGTTGGTCCTCAAGCAAAGTTAAGAAATATCTCGGCGAAGCGTGCCAGTTGAATGGGTTGTATTTGCGTGAAGTCCCGCCAGCCTACACTTCACGCCAGGACTCGCGCACAGGCGCGCCCGGTCTGCGCTGCAATGACGTAACAGTGGCAGAGTTCTATACGTCTCGCTTTTGGCGTAAGCAGGTTGAGGCCGCCGAAAAGAATCAGAAAGATGGAAAGAAAGGGGACGCGCGTGAACGCTATCTGTTGTCAATTGATGAAAGGATTCGGAGTGAGGCAAACGATAGAGATGTCTTTCGTATCCCGGTCAAAGGCGGAGAGATTTTTGTGTCGGCCTGCGGTCAAGATGGTGGAAGCAATGCAAACAGGAAAGCACCACCGGGCCTGCAAGCAGATCTGAATGCTGCCGCGAACATTGGGTTACGTGCGATCTTTGACCCCGATTGGGAAGGACGCTGGTGGTATATCCCCTGCGATGCAACCACTATTTGCCCCGTTGCGAAGAAGTTCAACGGTTGCAAAGCGGTCGATTCATCCAAACCATTGCGGATCGTGGCCGAAAAAGTGGCCGTATCTTCTTCCAGCATTGACGAGAAGAGGTCCGGGCGAAAAGGGATTGCTCTTACTGACGGCTCTCGAATTGTAAATCTATGGCGTGATCCATCTGGCGCGCCCATTCGCCGGGATGTGCCCAGTAACTCGGAGTGGCAAGATTATGCCGAGTACTGGAACAAGGTCCAGAGCCGGGTAATCGCTAATTTGAGAAAAAGTTACGGTTTACGTGAAATATGAGATTGCGCGTCCCAAAGGCTTCGCTGCTGGTAAACCATGTCAGGTTCACATCTGATAGCGGTGCTTGACTTTAGCCGACGACTGGCTGAAAATGAACTCGCGCCTATAGGGCGCATTCCTGCCACGATATGTGTCTTCCCCTTCGTTGGGTTTAGCATCGTGGAGTCGATCACACCAAGGTGTGGTGTAATTTCACCTTGACATTCTGGTGCGCTACGCGCGAGCGCGATGGTGGTGTAGCAGGCCTCTGGGAGCACTCGCGTCCGCCTAACTCTTTCCTCCTGAAGGATTTGGAAGATCCTTTATGACAGTCCGTGAGCCTGTTGAATACGCATTTGGAGTTGCGCTCGCAAAAGCAAGCGCAACTAGCGGTGAAATAAGGCCTTGCGAGCGCGGCTGGCGCGCAGGCGAGCGCGCCAATGATCGACTGACACTCGCCGTCTACGCTCCCTTCGTCATCGGCGTCATCGGCGCGCAGGCGAGCGCGCCAATGATCGACTGACACTCCAGCTCGGGTGTCCAGCACTCGCCGAACCTTCATGGCGCGCAGGCG
>JBAVYF010000179.1:0-7703 GCA_049698655.1 Occallatibacter sp.
GCGTATACCCGCAACCGCCCGGCCGTCCTCGCTCCCTTCCGCTTGCCGGGCTACGGCTACGCCCAAAATCAGGAAAACGACCCTCCCCAGCGCAATGCAGAGCTCTTCTATTTGCAAAAACAGATTCAGGCGCAGACCCCTATGGTCCTCGTCCTCGAAGACGGGGAAAAGATCGAAGGCTGCATCGAGTGGTACGACCGCAGCGCCCTCAAACTCCGCGGCCGCCAGAAAACCCTGGTCTACAAATCCGCCATCAAATATATGTACAAGGTCGGCGACCAGGGGCAATGATTTTCGAGGAAATAGGAAAAAACAGCCCACATCCCTGTGGAACTCGCTGACAGGCCAACGCCTAGTCCCTAGTCCCTAGTCCCTAGTCCCTGGTCCCGATTCCCTGCCTTTTGCAGCCGGTCACGGATCGCCGCGCCAATCCCCTCGGCCGGCGGCAGCGGGCACAGAATCACCGTGCAACCCGCGCCGTCCAGTGCTCGCAAGCCCGCGTACAGTCCCCGCGCCATCTCTTCCGGCGCCGCCCACCGTCCCCAGGCAAAGACCGCCGCAACCCCGGGGGGCGCAGCCGCCTCGCCCGGCAACATCACTCCCACCTGGTCCTCGGGAAGGTCCAGCACCGCCCCGGCCAGTCGTGCTCCCAGCTCGGCCAGTTCGCTTTCGATCAGCACCAGCCGCGCTCTGGGCGCATAATGCCGCAGCCCCATCCCCGGCGCGTGCAGCGCCTCTGGTGACTTTGCCTCCAGCACCCCGCCGTCGCGGTACGCCTCCACCGCCCCGGCAGTCTCTCGAATCTGGGCCGCCGTCACCGCTCCCGGCCGGTAGATCACCATCGGACTCTGGCAAGGGTCCAGCACCGTGGACTCGACGCCGTGTTCGGTCGGCCCCGCATCCACCACCGCATCAATCCGCCCATCCAGGTCCGCCAGCACGTGCGCAGCCGTCGTCGGGCTGATATGCCCAAAAAGGTTTGCGCTCGGCGCGGCCACCGGAACCCCGGCCCGCCGAATCAACTCGAGAGCCACAGGATGCGCCGGCATTCGCACCCCCACCAGCGGCCGTCCCGCTGTCACCGCATCGGGCACTGCTGCCGTGCGTTTCAGCAGCAGCGTCAGCGGTCCGGGCCAGAAGGCCTTCATCAGCTTCCGCGCCGCCTCCGGAACTCGCTCCACCAGCCCCTCCAGCATCTTTTCATCGGCGATATGCACAATCACCGGATCCCACGCCGGCCTTTGCTTGGCCGCAAAGATCCTCCCCACCGCCGCAGCGTCCAGCGCATTTGCCCCCAACCCGTACACCGTCTCTGTCGGCAGCGCCACCAATCCCCCGCCACGCAGAATCGCCGCCGCCTGCTCCAGAGCCACTTCCGCCTCGGCAGTATCCAGGTGAGCCGGATCCACAACCAATCGCAGTGTCTTCATCCCTTTCATTGTCGCCTTTCGATACTCTCTCCGCCAATAGACGTATACTCTTGGTTGGATCGCTGATCCAACACAACCTATCGGTTAGCATTGCAGCCAAACCAAAGCCAAGATGGCGCAGAATATTGGTCTAGTTCCCAAGCTGAAGGCGGAACGCCGCAAGTTTGTCCGCAAAGCGGTGTCGGGCAGGAGGTCCATCGAAGGAGCGTTGCCACAACAAACACCACAAATATCCGCGCCAAAGACCGACAAAGGAAATAACGTATGTCCCTTGAAGGATACAAATCGCTTTTCGAAATAGGCGGAGTCGTACTTCTGTTCCTGACATTTGTGTTCGGTGCTGGTGCGCTGATCACGAGCAACCGAATAAATGTCGTGCAATCCCAAGAACTACGGGACTTCAAGTTAAGAATCGAGGATGAACAGCAGAAAACCGCTTTGGCACAGAAGGAGGCGGCCGAAGCACAATTGGCCCTGAGGCAATATGTAAATGTATTAGCTAAGAGCGCGAACCCACGCCTTATTGATCACGAGCGATTTATCGAGCTTATGAAGGGAAATACCGAGGGGTCCGCGGAGATTTGGTATGAGCCCGACGACGAAGAAGCGCATTTTTTTGCAATCCAATTAATGAATGCGTTAGGGCCCCCCGGGTTAGGATGGCATGTGAACATTCAGGCCTTTGCGACGAGGCGGAGAAACGAAGAAGAAGACAAGCCGCAAGGTTTGAACCTCCTCAGAAGACAGGCGGACCTTGATGGCATGGCGATCGGTGCCAAAGATGTTTCCCCCAACCCTAACTCGTTGGGCTTTGCGTTGCAGAATGCGATACGACTCAGCGTGGGCGGGTGGGGCATCTCCGGCCTCGAGGTTTCGTTTGGAGATCCTACGATGCAAGACAAGAGCTTCATAATAGCCGTGGGACCGCACCATGTGAATGTGCCTATTATGGAGATCCAGCCTGCAAGAAAATAGAGCGCTGCTGGAGAAGGAGGATTAGTCTGGTCAGGTAAACACCGATAAGGCTGATTCATCCCTGCTGCCGTATACTCACTCCATCCCATGCCCGTCGAAACCGAAATCAAATTCCGCGTAGACGACCTTGACGGCCTCACCCAGCGCCTTGAAGCCGCCGGCTTCACCCTGCAAACCCAACGCGCCTTCGAGAGCAACGTCCTCTACGACACACCCGACCGCCAGATGCGCGCCCGCACCGAGATTCTGCGCATCCGCTGCTATGCCGGCCGCTGGACGGTCACCCATAAGCGCCTGCCCGACGTTGGGCCTGGCGAGGACACCCACAAACACCGCATCGAAACCGAGGCTCAGGTCGACGACGGGCCCGCGCTCGAAGAAATATTCCTCTCCCTCGGCCTGGTCGCCGCCTTCCGCTACGAGAAATGGCGCGCCGAGTGGACCGACGGCGAGGGCCATTGCGTCGTCGATGAGACTCCCATCGGCAACTATGCCGAACTGGAAGGCTCCGCCGAGTGGATCGACCGCGCCGCCGCCCGCCTGGGCATCGATCCGGCCCGGTACATCACCCTCAGCTACGGCCGCCTCTTCGATCTCTGGCGCGAACAGAACCACTCCGCCGCCCAGGACCTCACCTTCGCCGCCGTCGCCCAAACCAGCTGATCGTGACTCCGTCGGACCACTCCAGTTTGGCAGCCGGCGCCCTCACCCCTCGGTAATCAATCCTCAAAATAGGCTGATGAAGGTCCTCCCATCACCGATAATCTCAACGAGCAGTAAAAACTTTGAGGCGCCCAATGAACAACATTGGTTTTGAAGGAGAAATGCCGTAGTGCCTCTCCCTTGAAAAACACCTCAGGCGATTTCGCGGTTTCAGGATAGAATGTTGTTGGTAATAGGAGAGGTAATTCCGCTATGTCCTCCTTTCCCCAGGCTCCAGAAGCCCTTGGCCCCGGCGTCTTGTCCATTGTGCTGATCGGCCCGGACGAACCGCGTTGCTTTGCGATAGCTGGCGTTCTTGCCGGATGCTCGGGGGTGCAGGTTCGGGAGTTTTCTTCCTACCCTACCGACCTCAAAGATCTCTCCGAGATGCTGGGGCACCATTACGATATCGTCATCGTTGACCTGGATAGTGACCCGAAAGTCGCCCTCAATCTGGTGGAGCGCATCTCCTCTTATGGCTCTGTAACCGTAATGGTCTATTCAGAGCAGACCAATCGGGAACTGGTGGTCCGCAGTATGTGTGCCGGCGCCCGCGAGTTCCTCACTCTGCCCCTCGACCCTGCCGACATGGCCGACGCTCTGGCTCGGGTCTTGAGCCGCCGTCCTACAACTGGTCCCGCCAAAGGCAAAGCTAAAAAGCTATTCGTGTTCCTGGGCGCCAAAGGCGGCTGCGGAGTCACCACCCTTGCCTCCAATTTTGCGGTATTGCTGGCCCAGGAATCTGCCCAAACCACCCTGTTGATTGACCTCGGCCTCCCGCTTGGAGACGCGGCGATCAACCTCGGGATGGTCAGTGAATACTCGACCGTCAACGCTCTTCAGGAATCAAAGCGGATGGATGCGAGTTTCCTCTCCTCGCTCCTCGCCCGGCATAGCTCGGGATTGTACGTACTCGCGGCTCCAGGTGAATTCCCCCAGAGCCAGGCCCCCAACAACGCCATCGACAAACTGCTGGCCGTCGTGCGCCAGAACTTCGATTACACGGTGGTTGATGCCGGATCCAGACTTGACATGCTGGATACGGCTCTCTTCGAAGAATCCGCCATTATCTACCTGGTCACGCAGGTCGGCGTTACAGAACTACGAAACGCAAATCGTCTGATCTCACAGTTCTTCGCCGCCCGTGGCCACTCGCTCCAGATCGTGCTCAACCGGTTTATTCCTCAGTCTCTGGGGATCAATGACGAGGATATTGCGAAGGCGCTGACCAGGCCGTCCGATTGGAAGATTCCCGACGATTATGCCACTGCCCGGCGGACCCGGTACACATCCACTCCGGTCGCGTTTAAAGACTCGCCCATCTCAAGGGCAATACGGCAGATGGCCAGAGCAGCCTGCGGCCTGCCCCTGAACCAGAAAAAGAAAAAATTGCTCAGCTTATTCGGATGAGGGCTCTGTTTTTCTGACGGTAGAGCGTGGAACTGCCGAATCTCGAGAAGTACAAGCTGGAAGTTTGCGCCTGCTTCTGGCCAAGCCAGACCAGGCACGCCAAACCAGGATGGCCGGGGGCGCCCCCGGCACAGCAGCACCCGGCCATGGCAGCCGGGCAGGAGGTTCTGTGAGACCTCCCCGCGCGAATTTCTCCCCTGCGCTGCCGCTACTTCCCCGCCCCGTGGCACTTCTTGTACTTCTTCCCGCTCCCGCATGGGCACGGATCGTTGCGCCCCACCTTCTCGCCCGTCCGCCGTTGCGTGGGCTGGCTCGCGTCTCCCGCTCCTGCCATGCTCGCCGCCTCCAGCTCCCGCTGCTTCTTGCGTTGGAATTCCTTCTCCAGCGAGTCGATGGTCGTCGAGGGCTGCCGCGTATGAATCGAAATCTCCCTGGGCTCTGCGTCCAGCGTCAGCGGATGCGCCGCGCTGGCTACTGGAGGCGCGGCCGGAACCGTCCGATTGATGCGCGGAGCCGCATCCACGGGCTGGCCGTCCGGACCCAGTATCTGCATCCGGAAGAGGAACCGGACTGTGTCCTCCTGGAACTTCAGCATCATGGCCTCGAACATATCGAAGGACTCGCGCTTGTATTCCACCAGCGGATCCCGCTGCGCATAACCGCGTAGCCCGATCCCCTCCTTCAGATGGTCCATCGAGAGCAGATGGTCCTTCCACAGTCCGTCGATCACGCTCAACATCACCATCCGCTCGTGGTAGCGCATGGTCGCCGGCGAGAGAATCTTCTCCTTGGCCTCGTACTGCTCCTTCAGTTTCTCGAAGATCGTCTCGCCCAGCTCGTGCCGGTCCAGCTCCAGAGGCTTGATTCCAGCCGCCGCGAAATTCAGCCCGAAGTGATCGACGAGCTTGCCGTCAATGCTTTTCAGATCCCACTGCTCCGCACGCAGCTTCTCGCCGGCAAACTCGTCCAGAATGCCGCTCAGAATCCCGCCGACATAATCCTCCAGAATCAGCTCCCGCTGGTCCACGCCCTCCAGCAGTTGCCGCCGCAGCCCGTAAACCGCCTCGCGCTGCTTGTTCATCACGTCGTCGTATTCCAGCAGGTGCTTGCGCGACTCGAAGTTCTGCGCCTCCACTGCCTTCTGCGCCCCCTCGATGCGGTTGGAGATCATCTTCGACTCGATGGGCACGCCTTCTTCCATGCCCAGCCGCTCCAGCAGCGTGCTCACCCATTGCTTGGCGAAGATGCGCATCAGGTCGTCTTCCAGCGACAGATAGAACCGCGACTCGCCCGGATCGCCCTGCCGGCCCGCGCGCCCCCTGAGCTGATTATCGATGCGCCGTGACTCATGTCTTTCCGTGCCCAGGATGAACAGCCCGCCCGCCGCGATCACCTGCTCGTGCTCCTGTTGCGCTGTCTCGGCGTGTACCTTGAAGACCTCGGCCCACTCCGGCTCGGCAATCTCGAACTCCTGCCCCTGGTAGTAGAAGCGCAGGAATCCCGCCGGCGCCATTGGGTTGATCGCGCCTTCGGCCACGCTGATCGCCCGCGCCTTGCTCTTCTTCACCAACTCCTGGCGGGCCATGAAATCCGGATTGCCGCCCAGCAGAATGTCCGTGCCGCGCCCCGCCATGTTGGTCGAGATGGTCACCATCCCCAGCCGTCCGGCCTGCGCCACAATCTCCGCCTCGCGCTCGTGGAACTTGGCGTTCAGCACCACGTGCCGCACGCCCTTGCGCTGCAAAATCCCAGAGAGCCGCTCCGACTTCTCAATCGATGTCGTCCCCACCAGCACCGGCTGCTGCTTCTCGTGCAGCATGGCGATGTCGTCGGCCGCCGCCTTGTACTTCTCCTTCTCCGTGCGGTAGACCACGTCCGGGTTCTCCAGCCGCAGCAGGGGCTTGTTCGTGGGAATAACCACGATCTCCAGCTTGTAGATCTTCTCGAACTCTGCTGCCTCCGTCTCCGCCGTGCCCGTCATGCCGCTCAGCTTTTGATACAGGCGAAAGTAGTTCTGGAAGGTGATGGTGGCCAGCGTCTGGTCTTCCTTGCGGATGTTCACGCCCTCCTTGGCCTCGATGGACTGGTGCAGCCCGTCGCTCCAACGCCGCCCCGGCATCAGCCGCCCGGTGAAGGTGTCCACGATGATCACCTCGCCGTCCTTCACCACGTACTCCACGTCCCGCTTGTAGAGCGCGTGCGCTTTGATCGCCGTCTCCACGTAGTGCTTCAGTTCCCAGTTCTCCGCGTCGGCGATGTTGCCAATCCCCAGCAGCTTCTCGATCGTCTCCCATCCCCGATCCGTAACTCCGATGGTCCGCTGCTTCTCGTCCACGATGTAGTCGCCGGTCAGGTACTTCTCGCCCTCCCTCAGATCCAGGCCTAACTCTGAGACGCGCCTCGTATCGCTTGCTTCAATCTCCTCGCCCAGCTCCAGCGCCGGAATGATCTTCCGCGCCCGCGCATACTTGTCGGTCGTCTCGTCGGTCGGACCGGAGATAATCAGCGGAGTCCGCGCCTCGTCGATCAGGATCGAGTCCACCTCGTCCACGATTGCGTAGCAGTGTCCGCGCTGCACGCAATCTTTTATCTCGAATTTCATGTTGTCGCGCAGGTAGTCGAAGCCGAACTCGTTATTTGTCCCATAAGTAATGTCGGCCAGGTAGGCGGCTCTGCGCTCGTTGTCGTCCAGGTCGTGAACGATGACGCCCACGGTGAGCCCAAGGAACTCGTAGATCTTGCCCATCCACTCCGCGTCGCGCTTGGCTAGGTAGTCGTTCACCGTCACCACGTGAACGCCGTGCCCGGCGAGCGCATTCAGGTAGCAGGCCAGCGTCGCCACCAGCGTCTTGCCTTCGCCGGTCTTCATTTCGCTGATCTTGCCCTGGTGCAGCACCATGCCGCCGATCAGCTGCACGTCGAAGTGGCGCATCTGGACCGCACGCCAGCCCGCCTCGCGCACCACCGCAAAGGCCTCCGGCAGAATCTCGTCCAGAGCTTCCCGCTCGGCCGCCTTGCGCTCGTCCTTGTGCTCCGCGTCGTCTGGAATGCCCTCGAGGCGCGCTGCTATCCGCGCCCGGAACTCCACCGTCCTGGCCCGCAGTTCATCGTCCGTAAGCCGCTTCGTGTCTTCTTCCAGGGCGTTGATCACTGCCACCATCGGCATCAGCCGCTTGATCATCCGCT
>JBAVYF010000180.1:0-2887 GCA_049698655.1 Occallatibacter sp.
CGGCCATCATCGCCTGCGTGGGCGGCGGGTCGAACGCCATCGGCGCTTTCTACGAATTTCTACCCGACACTCAAGTCCGGCTGATTGGCGTGGAGGCCGGCGGCCGCGGCACGGCGCTGGGCGACCATGCGGTGCGCTTCAACGGAGGCGCGCCGGGCGTCTTGCAAGGGACTTATTCTTACGTCTTGCAGGATGAGAACGGCCAGATTGCGCTGACGCACTCGGTCTCCGCTGGACTCGACTATGCATCGATTGGGCCAGAACACGCCATGCTGCACGATACCGGACGCGCGGAGTATGTTTCGCAGGACGATGCGGCCACGCTGGATGCGGTGGTGCGGCTGGCGCGAACAGAAGGGATTTTGCCGGCGCTAGAAAGCGCGCACGCCGTGGCCGAGGCCTTGCGGATTGCTCCCACGATGCAAACTCATGACATACTGGTGGTGAACCTCTCTGGACGCGGCGACAAGGACATGGGGATTTTGGCGCGGGAGTTGAAGATTCAGGGAGCTTGATTGAGTTCTGAGGTATCCCACCCTAGATCACCCCAACGACGAAGACCTGTCGTTGGGGACCCCGAAGCCGCAAAAACAAAAACGCGGCGAGTGTGGGGCACCAGCGGATGAGACTTGTAGCTTCCCACCCTTTCGCCAGAAAAAGGCGAAAGGATGGGGCACGGAGCGTTTTTCCCGATGGCGATACGTTTCGATCACAAACCGGGATTAGTTGTGTATCTGACGGCGGGCGACCCGAGCCTCGATGCCACGCGCGCGATTGCGCTTGCGGCCATCGACGCGGGCGCAGATGTGATCGAGCTGGGTGTGCCATTCAGCGATCCGCTGGCTGACGGGCCGGTGATTCAGCGCGCCAGTGAACGGGCAGTGGCTCTCGGCATCAGCCTGAAGGACGTGCTCAAGCTAGCCGGCGAGATTCGCGCGGCGCGGGCCGCTGCGGGTCTGGTGATCTTCAGCTATCTGAATCCGATTTTGCGCTACGGCCTGCATCATTTCGCAGATGCGGCGGCAGCTAGTGGAGTGGATGGCGTGCTGGTGACCGACTTGATTGTCGAAGAGGCGGGCGAGTACCTGACCGAGATGGGTCGTGTGGGACTTGCGCCGATTTTTCTGGCCGCTCCGACCAGTCCCGACGAGCGGCTGGAAGCCATCGCGACGCACTCAAAGGGTTTCGTGTACGCCATCTCGCGTGTGGGCATTACCGGCACGCAGCAGAGCCTGGCTTCCGACGCAGCGTCGCTGGTCCAACGTATTCGGCGATACGCCCGGCTGCCGGTGGCCGTGGGGTTCGGCATCAGCAATGCGGAACACGTGGCCCAGGTGGCCGAGTTCGCGGATGCGGCGGTGGTCGGCAGCGCGGTGGTGGAATTGATCGAACGCTCGACGCCGGAAACGGCGCCCGGCGCGGTGGCTCGATTTATCAAGGGCCTTCGCCTGCCACAGGCGGCGCCGGCCCGATAAGAACGCATCCCGCTTGCAGCGTTCGCGCCGCAAGGTTCAATTCAACTCCTGCTCCTATGCAACCGGTGTACCCGATCCTTCTTGAACGGAACGGCCACTGGGCGCAACACGAGGATGAAATGACGCTGGAAGAATTGCGAGACCAAATTGATGTTCTGGATCGCCAGCTTGTGGAACTACTGAGCGAACGAGCGCGCGCCGCGCAGTTGGTGGGCCACCTGAAGGCTGCCACCTCGCTGCCGGTCTACGAGCCGGCGCGCGAAAAGGTGGTCTACGCCAACGTGCGCGCGGCCAACAAGGGTCCTTTGCCTGACATCGAGCTGACGCATATCTACGAGCGCATCATCGATGTGATGCGGGCCTTGCAGAGGAATGAGTTGGCATCGGAGAGGAATGCCCAGGCGCTTGCCTCGGGCCACGGCACAGGCGCTGACGCGCCCGAGACAGGGAACAAACCATGATCGTATCCATGCAGGAGAGAGCAACCGAAGAACAGATCGATGCCGTCATCGAAGTCATGGAGGAAGCCGGGGTCAGCGTACACCGCACCACCGGCGCCATGCAGACCATCCTGGCCGGCGTTGGGCCTACCGCCAATGTGGACCTGAGCAAATTTGAAGTGCTGCCGGGTGTGCTCAATGTGATCCGCATCAGCTCGCCTTACAAGCTGGCCGGACGCGCCTTTCGTCCGGAGGGCTCGGTCATCGAGTTCGCTAACGGGGTAAAAGTGGGCGGTGAGCGGGTCGCCGTGATGGCTGGCCCATGCTCCATTGAAAGCCGCGAACAGATCTTTGCGACCGCCGCGCGCGTGAAGGCCATCGGCGCCAGCTTCCTGAGGGGCGGCGCGTTCAAGCCGCGCAGCTCGCCATACGCCTTTCAGGGTATGGGTATTCCCGGTCTCAAGCTGATGCACGAAGCCGCCCTGGAACACGGACTGCTGACGGTCAGCGAGGTGATGGAGATCGCGCAGATTGAACCCATGTTGCCTTACGTGGACCTATTCCAGGTGGGCGCGCGCAACATGCAGAACTTCAACCTGCTACGCGAGCTGGGCCAGGCGCGCAAGCCGGTGCTGCTCAAGCGCGGCATCGCTGCCACCATCGAGGAGCTGCTCCTGTCCAGCGAGTACATCATGGCCGGCGGCAACTACGACGTGATCCTGTGCGAGCGCGGCATTCGCACTTACGAGACCGCCACGCGCAACACCATGGACATCTCCGCGATTCCGGTGATTCATAAGCTCTCGCACCTGCCTATCGTGGGCGACCCCTCGCACGGCACCGGCCGCCGCGACATGGTGGCTCCCATGGCGCGGGCCGCGGTGGCTGCTGGAGCGGATGCAATCCTAGTCGAGGTTCATCCCAACGCCGACAAGGCCGCCTCCGACGCCGCGCAGACCCTCTACCTTGAGC
>JBAVYF010000181.1:0-1912 GCA_049698655.1 Occallatibacter sp.
AAACAAGACAGTATCCCGGACCGGCAGGACAGCAACCCTGCGCACACCAGGAGCATCCTTCCCGTTGAGGGTTTTGGGGGAGAGGGGGATGAGCGGACGGCTTTGCATTGAGTGTCCTCGTATCAGCTTTTCTTCATTAGACCACGCAGACTTCGAAAAGTTTCAGGAGAATCGTCCTTTTTCCTGCATTCTCTCCTCTTCCAAGCCATGCAGACCCCTCTGGTACGGTCCAGCGCAGGGTGCAGTTCCCCGGCCGGAACGCGCAGTGCCGCCCATCTTGAAACGCCAGAGTCTATTCATAAAGGCGACAAACCACTCGAGGTCCCTCCGTTGCCGGCGAGATGCACTGAACTGGTAGAATCTATCGGCCAAAGCGAGAGGAAAGTGAGCGAGGCAGAGCGGAGCAGAGAAATCTTCAAGCAGGTAACAAGTGGGGGCTCAAAAAGAGCCTGCTATTTTTTGCCTGGTGGCCCGAGCGTAGCAATGGCATGTTGGGCTTCGGTTTGGACTCTGTCTAAGATGGCACACCTGGCGCCGTTCCTCTTTAGTATAAAGAGTAAGGGAATGGGGATCGCTAACAACGGATTCCTGGCAATTGTAGTGCTTCGGGGCGCTTTACCCCGCGTTGATTGGGAGATATGGTTTTGAAGGCAAAGCCGGGGTCCCCAGCGGCAGGTCTTAGTCGCTGGGGTGGAAAGCCGGGGTTCCCAGCGACTGGTCTTAGCCGCTGGGGTAGAAAGCCGACGGGCCAATACGGCAAGCGGTCGGTGTATGGCATTCTCCTCGTCTGCCTCCTTGCCTTCGGGATTCCGGGCGGAGTCAGCGGCTGGAGCCAGAACCTTGCGAGCAGCGCCGACAGTTCTGGCGCGGGAGGCGATCAAGCCGTGCAGGCACCTTCCGATTCCCTCGCCAAGTGGGAGGGTTTGCCGGTACGTCGCATCTCCTTCGACGGAGTCTCACCGGACCGTCTCGCCCCCTTGCCCGGCCATCTGGCCCAAGCCGAGGGAGCGCCCCTGAGCCGGGAACACCTGGGAAAAAGCTTGCGCCAGCTCTTTTCCACTGGCCTCTTTGAAACCATTGCAGTGGAGGGCGTTCGCGAACAGAACGGTGTGGACCTCATCTTCCGCGGGACGCCGCGCACCTTCATCGGCGCAGTCAGTGTGGACGGCGCCAAGTCCGCCACTGTCAATACTCAACTGGAGCGCGCCAGCCAACTGGCTCCCGGCGCCCGCTTTACCCCGGCCAAACTTGATCAGGCTCTAGAGCAGATGCGCGCCACGCTGGCTCAGAACGGCTTCCACGAACCGGTGATTACCCCCACCCTGACGGCTCACCCGGAGGAGCAGCTCGTTGACCTTGCGTTTCATCTGGTCAGCGGCTCGCAGGCGCGGGTGGGTACAGTGGAGGTAACGGGCGACCCTGGGATGAGCGTGGACGATTTTCGCCATCATGCGCACCTCAGAGACGGCGAGCGCGTGGACCACGAGACCGGTAACCGTGCCCTGGCCGGAGCGCTGAAGGTCTACCGGGGTGAGCAGCGGCTGGAAGCTGAAATCAAGCTCGAAAGTCAGCAGTACGTCACGGAGAGCAAAAAGGACAACTTCCGCTTTTCCGCCAACCGTGGGCCTGTCGTCAAGGTGCTGGTCGAGGGTGCCAGCATCAGCCCGGAACGAGTCAAGCGGGTGATCCCCATCTTCGAAGAGGGCAGCGTGGATGAGGACCTGCTCAATGAGGGCAATCGCCGGTTGCGCGACTATTACCAACGGCTGGGATACTTCGACGTGAAAGTGGAGCACGAGCCGCAATCCACTACCGAAGGGCGGGTAACGATCCTCTACAAGGTGCGGCTGGGGCCGCGGCGGCGCGTCGAGCGAGTCTCAGTGGCGGGCAACCGCTACTTCGACTCCGCAAC
>JBAVYF010000182.1:0-2051 GCA_049698655.1 Occallatibacter sp.
GTTCACGTTCCCCGTGCGCGGCGGGCGCAGCTTCACCGTGGTCACCGAGGCGCTGGACGAGAGTGGCGCTCCAACGAACGCGAAGGCCATGCCGGCGCTGGGTGTCTGGGATGCCTTCGATGCGGCAGGCACGGCGGCGGTGGGCTATGAGAGCGGACTGAACGGCCTGGCCACCGGCGAAAGCTGGCTGCAGGTGACGGCCTCGGGCGACGATGTGGTGCGTCTGGGGATTGCCGATGAGCGTGGCGACGGCCGGCCCGACTACGCCTACCAGGGCTGGGTGCTCTATGTCGACACGGTCTCTCCGCAGCGGCTGCCGGCCTCGGGCGGGCCTATCGTGATTCACGGCATGGGCTTTCGCTCCGCCGATACGGTGCAGGTGGGCGGCCAGGCGGCTCTGGTCACCAGCATTTCGCCCAACGAAATCACGGCCATCGCGCCCGCGGCCGCCAGCGGCGTCACCGGCTCAGTGGACGTTGAGGTAAACGACCTGCCCATCTACTCAGCGGCAGCCATCATCTCCGGCGGCATCAGTTACGACTCGGGCTCGGGCGACGCGCTCACGCTGGTGACCGGGCCGATGGGCACGGTGCCTATAGGCGTACCGGAGGCGTTCACGGTGACCGCGCTGGGGTCGAATCTGAGCCCCGCTGGCGGAGTCTCGGTGATCTATACCGTTACCAGTGGAACGGCGACGCTGGGCTGCGGACAGAAGACATGCACTGTGACGGCTAGCGGCGACGGCCGCGCCACGATGAATGTGACGGCGATCGACGGCACCTGGTCGATTGTGACCGCTGCGCTGACCAACGGCTCAAGCCTGCAAGCGCAGTTTTGTGGCGGAACGCCGCCAGTGCTGACTTCGCTTACACCGATGCTCTCGCTGGCCGCCGGAGCCACAGTCACCTGGACGACGCAGGCTCTGGCGCTGACAAACGGCCTTCCCACGAACGGCCAGACTGTGGCCTGGCAGACGACCACCGGTATCAGCTTCCAAAGCGGCGCCGTCACGACCAACTCGAGCGGAATCGCCGCCAAGGCGCTCACCGTGGGGCTGCTGACGGAGGGGCAAACGGTGACTGCGAAGGCCTGCCTGAACGGCGGCAGCCAGTGCGTCACCTACACCGCCTTCGGCGCGCGGCCGGAGTACGCGACTCTCGAAGCGGTTTCCGGAAGCTCGCAGAGCCTGGCCGTCAGCGGAACGGCCAGCCAGATTACGCTGCGCGTGCTGGACATGGACGGCAACCCGATGGCCGGCGGCACGGTGGCGCTGTATCAGGCGCTCTATGCCTGGTCGCCTCCCTGCGGCCTACACGGCCCATGCGTGCCGGGCGCGTTGCTGACCACACAAGCTGCCACGGCTACCTCTGCCCTCGACGGAACCGTCACCTTCACCCCGGCATCGCTGGCCGGCGTGGCCACCAACCTGCTCGGGCTGGCTGTCACCGGCAACACCGGCAGCGTCAACATCGCCGTCGAGCAGCATCCGTAGAGCAGCTTCCAGCATCTAGCTGGGTGCCCCAGAACTCGATTTTGATACGTGGGAGATTAAGAACTCCCACACGCTTGTCACTTATCACCCCCTTCCCGCATCTTGTAAGTGAGAGGTTCACAATTTGGGCGAATTGACCCGACCGCTTCAGCAACCGCTGACCGGCAAGCCCCGTGTTGTGATTGTCGGCGGCGGCTTTGCGGGCCTTCACGCAGCCAAAGGGCTGGCCCGCATGCCGGTGGACGTAACCGTGGTGGACCGCCGCAATCATCACACCTTTCAGCCGCTGCTCTACCAGGTGGCGCTGGCGGTGCTCTCGCCGGCCGACATCGCCCAGCCCATCCGCACCATCCTGCGACGCCAGCAGAACGCCCAGGTGCTGATGGACGAGGTAATCGGCATCGACGCGGCAGAACGGCAGATTGCGCTGGCCAGCGGAGCACAACTCCCTTACGACTACCTGGTGCTGGCCACCGGGGACACCCACTCCTACTTTGGCCGCAACGACTGGGCACCGTTTGCGCCGGGACTCAAGACCATCGAGGACGCCACCGAGATT
>JBAVYF010000183.1:0-7254 GCA_049698655.1 Occallatibacter sp.
ATATGCCACTGACCTTTCATGGTTGTTGGGGAAACGCTCTACCAAAGCGGAAAATTACTCCACGGTCGCAGGGACTGTCAAGGAAATTATGCAAGAGTTGCGCTTCACCAAGCCCATATCAGCGCAAACACAGCGTCCTGCGGAATGTTGCGCTTGTTGCCAAATCTATTTTTCAAAAGACGATAAATTTCCTGCCTGCCCGGCCAGGCGGAATGACCAGCGCCGGCGATAGCAAGGTCGACCCGCTTGATTCGATGGAGAGCTGATGGTTGAGAGTTCGAAAAGATCAAGCAGGCAGTGCGAGGAGAAGGATGCAGGTGATGTTGTCCTGGCCGCCGCGCTGTTTGGCCAAGTCGATCAGGCTGGCGCAGGCAGACTCGAAGGGCGTAGCGCTCAGAATGGCAGCGATTTCGTCCGACAGAAAGTAGCGGGTGAGGCCGTCTGTAGCCAAAAGGACGGCAGTGCCGGATTTGAGATCGACCGAAAAAAAGTCAGGCTGAACCTCGGCCGCCACGCCGACTGCTCGTGTAATGACGGACTCCATGCCCCGGAGGTCGGCGTTTTGCGCATCCTCGATGGTCAGCGTGCCGTTGCGAATAAGTTCGTTGACATAGGAATGATCGACTGTGAGTTGGACGCACCGGCCGTCCTGGATGATATAGGCGCGACTGTCGCCGACGTTGCCGATGATGAGCTTGTTCCCGTCGCGCGCGGCAGCGACAGCGGTGGTCCCCATTCCTTTATTTTGGGGAATTTGCGCGTTTTCCCAAACATCCAGATTTGCGGTGTTGAGGGCAAGCAGGAGCCTGGCGCTGATGGGGGAGCCCGAGGCGGCAGATTCAGCAAAACTGTTCACGATGGCTGCCACCGCATGAGAACTGGCGACCTCGCCGCTGGCCATACCTCCCATGCCGTCACAGACGACAAAGACGCCAAGTGCTTCGTCGTAACCGAAGGCGTCTTCGTTGTTGGTTCGGATGCAGCCGATATCGCTGAGGGCCGAGACGGCGATGCGAAGAGGCGAAAGTGCGGGTTCAGCCAACTGACCGGAGAGCGGGTCAGACGGCGAAAGCTCTTTTGTGAATTCTTCTGTCATGGTCTCCGCTCGAATCGGGCATTCATCAGTGAGCTACAGTCGAAACACAGTGGAACCCTTTCATGAATTCCGGGTTCAGCAAGGGTGCTCCGGGGCCTGAGGCGTCAAACAGAACGACTTCGGGAGCTTGATTGTTGAAACTGAAGAAGAACTTCAGGCGGTTGGGAGAGACTTGCGGGGCGGAGAAGCCAAAATGGAAGATCGACCATGGGCCGGTCATGAGCGGCGCGGTGTTCTTTTTGGTGGCCAGGGTAATGCTGCTGGATGGTTGAGATACCCAATGGAATGTTGCTGATTGACCGCCTGATTTGATTTTTTTGCCATCGATCGATAGTTCCGCATCGGAGACGCCGGCGGCCTTGACCTCATTGAGGGTGAAGTCCAGCGAAGGCTGGGTTCCGCCACCGGGAAAGAGGCCGGAAGAAATCCTCTGGGCGTTGTTGAGGAAAGCGAGGAAGGACGGATTGATGCGGACCGCGGAGCCAGGGGCAGGTACGTACTGAGAGCCCTGCTGGACCACGAGCGCGCGCAGTGATGAGTTGAACTGGGCAAAAGATCCGGATCCGGGCGCGAAGACCTGCGCGACCTCGTCAGTGGAAGCCTCCGTGGGAGACTGGGGGTTGAAGGGGAACTTGGCAAGCACGGGCCCAATCTGGGCGCAGAATGCCTTGGCTCCGCCGCCAGCGGCGTTGGCAGGCGCCTGGGCAGCCAGGTTCTTGGCGGACTGGATGGGGGCTTCGAGGAGAGCGAAGCTGGTTTTATCCATGCTGCCGGAGGGGTCTGGGAGAAAGCTATTGCGGAGGTTTTCGGCAGCTTGTTCGGCGGTAATGGCTGCCTGGATCACGGGCGCGGCGGCGGCGGGGTCGTTGGCGTTGGTGGCATTGAGGGTTAAATTCTTTACCGCTCCTTCGATGCCTTGCAGGGACTGGATGTAGGTCTGGTTGGAAGGGGCAAGGAAGCGGTTGTCGGGATTGGAAGGTGGAACGACGGACTGGGGCGCCTGGAAGGCGGACGAGATTTCCGGTGCGGCAACGCCGGTGTGGAGAGAAATGAGGGAGAAAAGCTCCAGCATAGCGGAGGTATTGGAGTCCAGCGCGCTGAGCTTGTTGCCGGCGTCGGCAAAATTCCGGAAGGGAACGAATTGCGCCTTGGTGAGGTAGGTTCGCCAGGTTTGGATGTAGTCGGCGGTGTAGGACTTTCTCAACTGGTCGGAGAGGGCGGCGCGGTCAATCGGGGGCCCGGACGAGGGGCCGAGAACCCATTCTTCCCCACGGAAATAGGGGTCAGGATGCAGGATTGCGTCCTGCATGAAGGCGAAGCCATCCTTGCTGAAGGCGCCTTGCACGGAATAGTTGTCGAAGATATATTGCGCGGAGCCAGGGAACTTGCTGTTGAAGTCGAAGGCCGGAACCTTATGGTTGGCGGCGGCGAGCATACTTTGGTAGACGTGCTGGAATCCCTGGAAGCCATTGAGGTAAGTGCGGGCATGGGCGACGACGATGTCGTTGCGATAGCCGCCGGCACTGGCCATGCAGGAGGATGGCTCGGACAGAACACTGGCATAGAACGCGAACTGAGCCTGCGCGAGATGGGCCAGGCCGGGGTCCGGGGTTGCGCTGCCTGCCCACTCGGTGAGAAGGGCCGCGGGGAGAAAATCGGTTGTATCCTGCGCGGTGTCGGGGTTGGGGTTGGAAGTCGCAATCACGTAGGCCTTCAGCGGCCTGTAGGTTGCGGAGTAGTCAGCATCGGGGGTCGGAGAAGGCGGCAGGGCGCGGAGTTTGTTGAGAATATTCTCCTGCGCCGGGGCCAGGAGGAGACTGCGGAATTTGTTTGAGTAGGCCTGGCAGGCAACGGGGTAGAGAGCATCGCCACGGTAGAGACCCATACGATCCATGAAGGGCGGTCCATCTTTGCGATAACTCCGGAGTTCATCGAGAACAGCTCTGAGCTTGTCGAGGGTTTCAAGGTCGCCTTGCGAGGCGAAGGTTCCCGAAGCGACCGAGGAGACCGGCGAGGAAGCAGCGGAGGCGACACGCCCCTTAAGCGCGTTATTGTTGAAGAACGATACGGTCGCCAGCGTCAGCAGGATCAGGATGGCCACGCTGGCGCCAGCCAGGAGCGCGCGCTTGAGAAAGCCGGTTCTGGTGCTCGCGCGGCTGGTTTCAAGAGCGGACTTGTCGGCGAGGAGTATCTGCGAGAACAAGTGCGGAAGAAAGACCCACTGGGGAACCTTGCGTGTGCCGCCTCGTCTGGATTGCGGGGCCGGCTGCTGCTGTTGGGCGGAGGCGATTGAAAAGATGCGGGTGGCTCCGGCGTTGATGGGAGCGGCGGTTTGCGGTTGAGTCGGGCCAACATCGAGGATGTCCTCGACGAGGTGGGCGCGCATGCCGGCGAAGAAGAAACCGCGCAAGAATGGGTTGACGCCGATTTGACTGGGGCGCGCAACCTCGGCGAGGAAGGAAACGATGCCCGCCCGTAGCTTGCGCAGGTCGCGAGGAAACTCATAGGCTCGGGCCAGATCCTGGAGTTCGCCGCCGCGGGAGAGGATATCGAGGCGGAACTCGGAAAGAGCATAGAGAAGCTGGTCAAATCGGGCGCCAATCAGGGCCGTGGCCTGCTCCGTATAGAGGCCGGAACCGGACGAAAGAGAAGACAGAAGGGACCCGATGGGGAGCTTGACTTCCTCCTCCGAGAGGCGGCCGACGTATTCGGCAAAGGGCGCGATGTTATCAATTTTTGTAAAGAGCACGTAGATGGGGAGCGAGATGCCAAGCGTCCGGGAGAGCTGGCGAAGGCGTTCGTTCAGGGTTTGAGCCAGCGCGCGAATCTGCTCGGAAGTATTGGGGGCCAGGATGCGCTCGATGCTGACGCAGACCACCACGGAGCGCGCCGGGAGGCGGCTATCTTTGGAGAAGACCGAGCCGAGCCGGGCGGGCAGGGTGGCTTTGACGAGTCTCAACCAGAGCGCAGGTTGACGTAGCAGCGCTCCTCCGGCTTCCGCAAGGATGCAATTTCCAGCCAGCCAGAGATTGGCAAGCTGGGTGGGAACGATGGCGCCGTCGCGATAGACGTTTCCCGCCAGCAACTCGGGATCGAGGCCGGACTGAAGCACAGTCTGCGTCTTGGCGGAGTTTTCATCTCCAATGACATAGATGAGAGGCAGGGATGCCAGGGACTTGGCGCCGGCGCGGTTGGCTTGCCGGATCCTGGCATCCGCATCGCGGAGCAGCGCGTTCAGATTGACGGCATCGGGCGTGTCGAGCCCGCCTGATTGCGCGGAACCGCTGCTTGCTTTGTGCATTTGCCAAAGCACGAAGATGGTCGCCAGAGCGCCAACAAGCCCAAGAATAACGCAAAAGAGGACCAGCTTTGTGCCTTCAAAGTGCAGCGCAAATGCCCCCGCAATGACCAGGGCCAGATAAAGAACAAATATAAGCACTCCGATCCAGATGCGTTTCATAGGGATATCTCCGAAAGGCTTTGCGCCGGGTGAAACGCCAGAGTTACAGGGGGTTTTTCGATGCCTTGAGCGGCCGCGATGTAGGACCGGCCGAGGGCGAGCGTGTAACCGATGTAGGCCAGAACGGTGAAGACGGCGAGGAGGACGGCAGTCCATGCCAGCATGCGCACCCATGGGTCGCGCCTGGGTGGCGGCGGGGCCGCCGGGGTCTCAGCGCTGCGGAAGAGCGCATAGGCGCCCCGGATGCGGGTGATCTTGTCGCGGATGCGGTGGAAAATGGAATGAATCTCCGAGGCATCTCCGAATGCAAAGCGGCCCTTGTAGCCCAGCAGAAGGCAAAGAGCATGCAGCTCCAGCACATCGGCAACTTCATCGGATTCGGGACGATTGAGCAGATCGTTGACGTTGCGAAAGAAGTATTCGCCGGCGAAGTGTCCCCCGAACATCTCTTCCTGAAGCGGACGCCGCGCCCAATCGGCGAAGGTAGGGTCCTTGGAATTCAGGACGCTCTCATCGAGAAATCCGATCATGGCGTAGATCGCCATCTTCGAAGCTTCGTCGCTGTAGCCCATCGCAGAGGCGTCTTTAACCGCCGCGGAAATCATCTTGCGCAGAGTGGCGCGGAAGGAATCGGCATTTTCAACGCGCTGAACGAAAAACCGGGTGCGCAGGATGACGGTGAAAACTTCCTGGAAGGCCAGGGCGAGGTTATTGGTCCTGATCTGTTGCGGAGCTGAAGCGGGGGAAGAAGTCATGTTGAGGTCTCCATGATGATGGTAATTTCAAAGGTTGCGTCACCGAGATCACCGGGCAAATAGACTCCGACCTGTTTGGTCTGGAGTATATGCTGCCAGCAGGCGCCGCTGAGGGAGATGGAGAAGTAGTGCATATCAGCCTGGGCGTGGAGATCGGCGGGCGGAACCGGAAGGTGCATCAGCTCAAGGCCGGGAAGGGCGCGCTGGACCAGCTTGGCAACACCCTCGGCCGAGCAGACTTTGACCAGCTTTGGCGCCTGGCGGAGGATGGCCGAGTCAGTGAGCGGGGAACGGACGCCAAAGACCCATCGCGAACGGCGCAGGCAACGCTCGTCGGTCACGTCCGCCGAAAAGATGTAACTGCCTGACTTGCGGAACTGGAGAGTGATGCTGTTGGTTGGGGCCACAATCTCCAGGTAGCGCCGGATCAGGACATCCATCTCTCTGAAAGTGGAAGTCAGGTCCCGATGCCGGTATTGCGGGATCTCATCCCGCGTCGCTTCGAGCGAAAAAGTGCTGAGGGCGCCGGCCAGGCGGGCCATGTCCCGGTAGACTTCCTCCGGGTGGCTGCGGCGGTCCTGGAGATGATGGCGCAATGCCGGAAGCGCCGAGCACAGCGCATGGAGAAACCAGTAGTTGGCGACGTCGAGGGCGGATGTTCCCAGCTCAAAGCGGCCGGAACTGAGCCTCACGGAGCGCGTGGAAAGGATTTTTTCATCGATGGCCTGAACCAGCCGGTGGAGGATCAGCACGAGGCTCTCGCAGGCGCCGATGCGCAGGCAGGGAGGAATGAAATCGGGGTCGCAGGCAAATCCTCCCTTGCCGTCACGGAGCACACGGGCGACGGGAAAGGAGACGGTATCGGCGGATAGCTGCGCTTCACTCATAAGCACGAGATTCTTGCGGGCAAAGGAGACGCTGTTCTCTCCCAGGCCAATGGAGTCGTCCCGGAGAGTGCGCTGGACAGCGCTGTACCGCGTGCCGCTGCCGCCGCCTAAATCGCAGTCGAGGCCCTGGTCGATGCGCGGCGGAATTGCCAGATGAAGGACGATTTCACTGTCCGTCGAAGAAAACAGGCTGTCCAGTTGCGCGGGTTTGGGAACCGAGTCGCAGTCGGGCAGATCAAAGATGAGGCCGTCTGGAAGGATGCCGGATGCGAAGTTGAGGATGGCGAGACCGTTGCGGAGGGCCTCCGTATCAATGGAAAAATGTAGAAATCCCCATGGCTCCTGGCGCAGATTGGAATTGAGGAACCAGAGCGTGTCTTCGAAATACCGGCTCTGAGCCTGGAAGTGGTGCGGACCTAGATGCATCCCTTCCGACCAGACGACCCGCGACAGGAACTTCATAGCAGGGACACCACCATGGGCAAGAGTTGGAGATCAGGTTGGCTTCCAGATCGACGCAATGCGAAACTCCAGCGACAGCTGCCAGGCTTTCATCGATAGTGCATACCGTCAGTCCGGACGAACCCTAAAATCTTCGCTGAGTCTATCCGTCCGGAGTGGCAGGGCGCAACCGGATTCTAAGCAAAATCTTTTTGGGTAAATAGGCAAATCGGACACGACAGAATGATTTATGCTACCCGCATCGCACCGGAGGCCTGGTTGCATGGACAAACCGACGACACCCGCTGGACCAAACGCGTCACCGTGGCCGGAAGAACCCGGCCCTGAACAGGACTTCGGGGCAACGGGCGTTTTTGGGACGGTGAAGGCGCCCGAACCAGTGAAGGGACCGGCGGGAAGCTGGGGAGAAGAGCCTGATGCCCAGGGAAACCAGGCAACAGAGGTTGCAAAGCCACAGCCAGCGCCACAGCCAGTGCCGGCCCCGAAGGTTTTATCGGAACCGGTTGTACACAAGGTGGTGTTCGGTGGCGGCGCGGCAGAGAGCTCGCCGGAGCTGCTCGACCGGATGCGGATGGCGTCGGCGGAAAGAGTGGC
>JBAVYF010000184.1:0-1746 GCA_049698655.1 Occallatibacter sp.
CGGCTACACCAGCCTTAACCAGGTCAACCAGTCGCGCTACGGATTGCAGGGCTTGGACGTCTCGCTGACCCGCAACTGGGGCAAGTACTTCGGCATTACCGCCGACGGCTCCTTTTACAAGTACCCCTTCTCGAGCCCTGACATTGCGAACAGCACGTTAACCCCCTCGGTGGATTCAGTGCTGCTGGGGCCGGTTCTGCATGCCAACCTCTTCAGGCGCTACGACGGGTTTTTCCGTGTGCTGCTGGGCGCGGAACACACCGGAGGTGTGAACGCATATCCCAACATCTCATTTGCGGGAGGAGTCGGCGTCGGCGTCGACTACAAACTGAGCCCGCACTTTGCCCTGCGCGTCTCGGGCGACGACATCGCCTCGTCGTTTGTTGCTCCCATATATCCTGCTGGGTCGGGAAATGTGTGCACGACGAACTCGGGATGCAGCCCGCATATGCGCCGCAACTCTCGCGCCGCGTTCGGCGTGGTCTACAAGTTCTGAGAGCGAAGGCCTGCGCACATCGCGAACCGGTTCGCCATCCCTGTCAGGCTGCCCGTCCGGCTCATCACCGCCGGACGGACGCCCGCCCATCTGCAATCGCACTGCTGAGCTGAGCGTCCTCCATCCCATGCGCGTCAACCTGGCGGGCCGCAGGGATCACCGCTCCCTGCAGGACAATCGTATGTGGTTGATCCGCTCCGAAGGGCCATAATCGAGCGTCAGTTCCGTCCCATCCGGCCACTGCGCCAGCAGACTGGCTGTCGTCCCTTTTTCAGCGTATTGAACGGTGTAGCGATCTCCATAAATCGCCTTTTGTTGCTTTAGCGTGGAGCCGAGCTGAAGACCGCGCCCTGTTCGTCCCAGCACTCCTCTGGGCGCATCGCCCCACACATCGATGTACGCCGGCCGTGACTCGACCATCGTCTGCCCGGCGCTCTTGCTGCACGCATTCAGGCTATCCGCGCCCAGGTTGTCCACCTGCGGGCAGTAGTAAAAGTACGTGGCTATACTCATGCGCAGCCCCGGCCACTGCCAGACATAAAATCGCGTGCCGCCGGCCCCGTCGGGCACTACTGCATCTTCCTTGCTGGTTGGAGGACCGTAGGTCTGGATAATTTTGGAAATCGCTGTACCGTTGGGAAACCGGGTGCTGGGAGGACGAATTCCCACTTTGATTCCCGACAATTTGTTCTCAGGTTTGCCGGTAGCCAACTGGTCCTTGTCAGGGAAACCAGCCATGGCCGGGCCGGTCAGGATGAACTGGAGAGCCACAACCGCCGCCGCCAGAGCGATGCGTTTCAGCCCGCTGCCACACGGTTTTTCCTTGCAAGAGGGACCCACGTCTTTCCCCCCGACGCTCCGTGCCTCACCCTTACGCCCTTCTGCTGACGAAAGGGTGGAAAATCACAGATCCAGACCGGCAACTGACCACTGACTACTGCCTTTTCAGCGCCCGCTTCAACACCGTCTCCAGCGCCGCTTTCAGCTCTGCGTACTCCGCCGGTGTAATCTTTCCGGCAATCTTGTCGCTCTCCAGCGCAAACAGCTCTTCCTTGAGCGCGTTCAGCAGGGCCGCATTCTTGGCCGCAGGGGACGCCAAGGCCTGCGCCGTTCCTGCAGCAACGGCCGTGGTGCCCGTTGCCGGCTTGCGCAGCAGGAAGGCCGCCGCGGCTGCCAGCAGCAAAAACAGCAGGGTCAGAATGTACCACTTATACTTCGACAGCGGATCAGGCGTGTTGATGGGGTTGCCC
>JBAVYF010000185.1:0-2015 GCA_049698655.1 Occallatibacter sp.
CTGTTGATATTGGTCGTGGAAAGCCGCCCGAACGCGTCATAGCCGTAAGAACTCGACTGAGCAAGCGCAGAATCCGCACTGCTGCTTAAGTAGCCTCCAACCCATGACAAGGATGAAAAGTCGTAAATACTTGTCGCACCGGGACAATTTGCGCTTGCAACGCCATTACTGCACACCCACGCACTCTGTATTCTTCCCAGAGTGTCATATGTCGCCGCGATCCCAACATTATTGCCGTACTTTCCCGTCAGAAAACCAAACGCCCCTGGCTGCGTCACTTCAAAGAGAATGGGGATGTTGTTCGGATCCATGAGAGTGCTGACGTTGTTTTGACCGCCGGAGACGTATGCCACTCCTCCGGAGAGATTCCGTCCAGCATTCACAGAAACTGTGGCCCCGCTTGAAGCCTGAGTCATGTACTGCTCCTGAGTCAGCAACCCTCGAAGGTCGTACTGGTACCAGCGTAGCACATCATGGCTGGACTGGCCGCACCAGTCGGGGAGGCACTGGACAGTATTTCCTACATCCCCCAAGGCGTCGTAACCTCCGATCTGGGTGGATGCACTCGCCGTACTTGCCAAAACAAGACGGCCATTGCTATAGCCTAGCGGAAGCGACCACGCGGGGCTTGAAAGCGTGTCGTAGACAAAGCTCTTCGACGGGGTCACATACCCTTGACCGTCGCTGTTCACGTAGTTCACCGAGATGGTCCTGCCAATCGAATCAGCCTGTGAAGTGGTCGTTGTGTATACACTCGCGCTCGTTTGATTGGCGCGTGGCCTGGACCGAACTGTCTGCAGGCCCGTGCTGTTGTAGCTGTAGGCAACTGTGGTAACCCCGCGCTCGGGCTCGGACGTGTAGATGGTTCTGCCCAAAGAGTCCGTCTGGAAGACACGTTGCTGCGCCCCTTGGGTTATGGTGGTGGTGTGGTTGGCAAGGTTGTAGGCGAAAGAGGTCACGAAGCATGTGCCACTGATATCCGTACCACAACTGGTTGGCGATCCCGAACCAGGCATACCGGAGTTGGAGGAGATTTCACAGACAATGCTAGTCCGCCCCAGGCCGTCCACTTGAGATATTCTCGTAACGCCCATTTCATCCGTTGTCTGCGTTGCCCTCCCCGCATAAGAGATGGAACTATACGTCCCATCATGATGCGTCGTTCTTACGAGCCTGCCGAGCGGATCATAACTGAAAGTATCGCCCGCCATTGAGCACGAGTGAGCTGCGGGGGTCGCCGACCATGTGACATATGGATACGACTGAAACGAAACCTGGCCCATGTTGTCATAGCAGGTATCCTTCTGATACCAGCCATTTTGACTCCCATTGTTCGTCTGCTGATTTGACTGTATCGTGCGGCCAAATCCATCCGTTACGGTCTGGGCCGTGGTAGTGTTGCCATTGCCAATCTGTGTCGTAACGATTACCTCCGGCAATTGCGATCCGGAATAGGGAACATAGGTATAGCTGTACTGTGCTCCATTGGCTAGGGTTCCTCCCGTTGGTCGAAACATCCCGTCGTACGTCTGTGTCGACACCGCACCCGCGACATCGGTCTGGCTGGTCGTCATGTATGTGAACGGGTCGGGCACCGATGACGTGTGCAGTGTCGCTCCACTGGGAACTGGAGGGCTTGTCACTGAAGTAGGAACGATATCCGTTGAATCGTATCCGATGGTTGTCGTATTGTTGCTGGGATCGATGACACGAATGGGGTTGCCAGTGGCATCATAGTACTTGGACGTGGAGAGGGCTCCGCCCGTGTTGATCCATTGCGAACTCGACGTCAGATCGCCAACATAGCCAGACTCCCCGTTCTGATCGTAGCCATTGGTTGTCTGCGAAACCAGATTCCCCGATCCGTCGTAGGTCGACTCTTGCTGCAATAAACCAAATAGGTTCCGGGCGTAATAATTGCCGTTCGTTGAGTCCATCCATATATCCTGGGTTGTACTCAGAAGCGGACCTGACGTCGTGGAACAGTCGTAGGTGGCGACTGTACTGGTCTCGCC